>JBOGMI010000510.1:0-11439 GCA_050746645.1 Bryobacteraceae bacterium
GCACCTATCGTGCTCGCGGTTTCTTCGTCTAATTTCTACGAGTGAATTGACAGCAGTTCTTCCGATCCCTATTCTGGTTCTTTCAAGCGCAATCTGGGCGGCGGTTCACATTGCCGCACGCACACGCTGCCTCGAAAGGCGGCGGCAGCCTGAAAGGCTGACCCCACTTAGTTGAATAACCCTATGATCCAGGTTGAAGACCTCTCCAAAAGATATGCCCGCCATGTGGCGGTCGACGGCATTTCCTTCGCGGTGGAAAAGGGCGACATTGTCGGCTTTCTCGGCCCGAACGGTGCGGGCAAGACGACGACCATGCGCATGCTCACCTGCTTTCTGCCGCCCTCCAAAGGGCGCGCCAAAGTGGCCGGCTTCGACGTCTTCGATCAGGCCTTCGAGGTAAAGAAGCGCATCGGCTATCTTCCGGAAGCGCCTCCGATCTACCCGGAAATGAGCGTCGAGGATTACCTGACGTTCGTCGCGCGGCTGAAGAAAGTGCCCGGGCGCGAGATGAAAGCGCGCATCGAACGCGTCCTGGAACGCTGTGCGATAGCCGACGTGAAAGGAAAGCTCATTGGCAACCTTTCCAAAGGCTATCGCCAGCGCGTCGGCCTTGCCCAGGCCATTGTCCACAATCCCGACGTGCTCATCCTCGACGAGCCGACCGCGGGCCTCGACCCGAAGCAGATTAACGAAACGCGCGAACTGATTCGCGACTTATCGGGCGAACATACCATCATTCTCAGCACCCACATTCTGCCGGAGGTGGAAACGGTATGTAAGACCGTCATCATCATCAACCGCGGGCGGTTGGTCATTACCGATTCGGTTGAACATTTGAAGCAGCGCGGCGCCGGAAATGCCATCCAGGTTCAAATCGACACCGACGGCACGGCGCATCCGGACACGGTCCGCCAGCGCCTGGAACAGGTCGCCGGCGTCAGCAAAGTAATCGATAAACCGCAAACCGCGGCGCCTTTCGTATTTGAAGTACAAAGCTTGCCCGGACACAACGCCAAGCCCGATCTAGCGCGCACCATCGTACACGCGGGCTGGAATCTTCTCGAACTGAAATCCATGACCTCAAGCCTCGAAGAAATCTATCTCTCATTGACCGGCGGCGCCATCGAGCCGGCCCCCAAACCGGCCGAGCCGGAAGTGCCCGCGGAAACTGTTGGAGAAACCAAGTGAGAAATATCTGGACTATCTGCCGCCGCGAACTTTATTCCTACTTCGTATCCCCCATTGCCTGGGTACTGCTGGCGATTTTCGGGTTTCTCAGCGGCGCTTTTACTTACATCATCAGCGCCAGCTTCGTCCGCATGACTTTTGAAAGCCAGATGAGCGGACGCTCGATCCCGGTCAACATCAATCAGCAGGTGATCGCCCCGCTGTTTTCTAATATCGCGGTAATCAGCCTGTTTCTCATTCCTCTGATTGCGATGCGACTGTTTGCCGAGGAGAAGCGGCAGGGAACGATTGAGCTGCTGATTACCTCGCCGATTCACGATCTGGAGATCATTCTGGGCAAATGGCTTGCCTCCGTGTTGATGTACGGAGCGCTGCTGCTGGTCTTGCTGGCGGATTACTCGTTTCTATTCGCCTATGGCAATCCGGATATACCTCCGGTTGGCACGGGATTTCTGGGACTCTTCCTGCAGGGCGCATGCCTGCTGGCTTTCGGCGCCTTCATCTCTACGCTCACGAAGAACCAAATTGTCGCCGGAGCCATCGGATTTGCGGCGGCGCTGGTGCTCTGGATCTTGAACTGGACGACTTCGTTCGGCAATTCCGTAACCATTCAGGTGCTGAATTACCTGTCCATTGTCAGCCATCTCGATGGTTTCACGCGCGGAGTCATTGATTCAAAGGACATTGTGTATTACCTATCTATGATTTTCCTGGGTTTGTTTTTGACGGCTCGTTCGCTTGAGTCGGCGCGGTGGAGGGCATAAATGGCGGAATCCATTCTCAACAGCACACCAGAGAAGCAGCCCGAAGAAAATAAGCCGGCAAAGCCGCCCAAGCCCCCCAAAAAGGAGCCTACGCTGGCCGCTCGTCAGGCCCGCTACGGCGCCACCGCCACAATTTACACAATCGTCGTTCTGGCGATCTTAGGCGCTATTAACTGGCTGGCGTACCGCTACGACAAAACGGCTGACACGACCAGCAATGGGCAGTTTACGCTGTCACAGGAAACAAAAAAGGTTGTGAGCGACCTAAAGAAGCCCGCGACCATCGTTTATTTCGACACAGCGGCTAACTTCGATCAGGCAAAGGGTATTCTGCAGCGCTATAAAAATCTGGCGCCGGGCAAGATCAGCGTCGAATATGTGGACTATGAAAAGAAGCCGACGCTCGCCCGCGCTTACGGGTTGCGCTCCCCGGGCACGGCATACGTGCAGGTCGGCAAGCGGCGGGAAGCGGCGAAAACGCTCGACGAGCAGGGCATTACCGGCGCATTCATCGCGGATCTGAAAGGCGTGCGCACGGTCTGCTTCGTGAGCGGCAGCCAGGAACATGCGCTGAACGAGACTTCAAGCACCGGTCTTTCTCAGTTCAAGACTTTTCTGCAACACGACAACTATCAGTCGAACTCGATCACCCTGCTCGACAAAACCGCGGTTCCTAAGAGCTGCGATGTTCTGGTGGTTGCCGGCCCGCAGCTCACTTATACGCCGAACGAAGTTACCGCTCTTAAGAATTACGTTGAAGGCGGAGGGAGCGCCTTTTTTATGCTCGATCCGCCGATCGATTTCGGACAGGAGCATGTGTCGCAGAATGCTGACTTGGTGAAGCTGCTGGAAAGCTGGGGCGTCACTCCGGAAGAAGATCTCGTCCTGGAACAAAATCCTGTGGATCAGCTCTTCGGCTTCGGGCCTGAGATTCCGCTAGTGAATCATTATGGATCGCAGCCCATTGTGTCGGATCTGAAAAACACGTTTACGGGATTCCCGGTCGTGCGTTCGCTGAAAGTGAAGAACACCGATAAGACGACCATAGATACGCTGTTTTCGACCACGAGCCGCGCAATCGCTACCGTTCACTTGAATACAAACGAAGTGAATCCGGCAGATCCTTCGAACCTCAAAGGTCCATTTGTCCTGGGGGCGGCCGGCACTTACGACACCGGCAAGACCGGCGATCCCGGGCGTTTTGTGGTTATCGGCACTTCGGGCTTTCTCGACAACAGCATGATCGGCTTCCAGGCCAACCGCGATCTGGCCGAGAACACAGTCAATTGGCTTTCTTCAGACGAGGATCTGATTTCGATCCGCCCGAAGAAACCGGAGGATCGTCGCCTGACGGTGAATCAAGCGCAGATGAGCACGTTCTTCTATATCGATATCATCGCCATTCCGGTATTTCTCATTATTCTGGGAGTCGCGATCTTTATGAAAAGGCGCGCCAGCTAGCGAGAAAAGCTATGAGAATTCGGAATTTGGTGATCGCGGCGATTGTGCTGGCGGTGCTGGCCTGCGGAGTCTGGTGGGCAAACAAGCATCCGAGCGCCAGCGCGGCGTCGAAAACTCCTGCTTCGCCCAAACTGACCAATATCGCTGAAAATCAGATCACCCAGATCGATCTGGCGAAGCAGGGCGGAGATACGATTACGATCGGGCGTGAGAAAGGCAAATGGGTGCTGACCGCGCCGCACGCCTTGCCCGCGGACCAGGATGCGGTGAGCAATCTTGCTTCCTCACTGAGCCCTGTCAGCGCTGACAGCATCGTGGATGCCGCGCCGAAAACAGTCGGACAATACGGGCTGAAGCAGCCTTCCCTCACGGTAACGGTTCACGAAAAGAACGGCAAGACAGCGAAGATCCTTTTCGGAGGCGATGTCCCCACCGGTTCTCTGGTTTACGCACAGGTATCGGGTAAGCCGGACGTCTATGCTGTCGCCTCTTCCGAGAGAGACTCGTTCGATAAGACCGAAAACGATCTGCGCGACAAACGCCTGCTGATTTTCGACAGCGGCAAACTCACGCGCGTCGAGCTGACGTCCGCAAAGGCTCACATGGAATTCGGAAAGAACAACCAGAACGATTGGGAAATTCTCAAACCCGGACCTTATCGCGCGGACAACTCTCAAGTGGAAGAGCTGGTCACCGATCTGAACAACGCCAAAATGGATCTTTCGGACGACTTCAATCCGAAAAAAGCAAGCGCTGCCTTCTACGGCGGTAAGCACGCGGGAACCGTGAAGGTGACCGATTCGTCCGGATCGCAAACCTTGGAGCTGCGCAAGAACGGTGACAACTATTACGCCAAGAGCAGCACTGTTCCGGGGATCTATCGACTCTCCGGGAACCTCGGCTCGGAGATGGACAAGCCGGTCGATTATTTCCGTAACAAGAAAATCTTCGGTTTCGGATTCAACGACCCCAACAAGATCGAAGTACGGCAAGGCTCGAATAGTCAGACTTACGTCCGCTCGGGCACGGATTGGAAACGGAACGGCAAGACGATGGATGCGGCAAGCGTTCAGGCGCTTATCGACGATCTGCGCGACCTGACCTCGACGAAGTTCCTGACCAAAGGCTTCACCAGCCCGGCTCTCTCTGTTACCGTGACCTCGAACAACGGCAAGCGCATCGAGACCGCGGACTTTTCCAAGGCGAAAAGCGGCTACATCGCCAAGCGCGAAAACGAGCCGAACACCGAGTACGCGCTGGACGCGAGTTCGGTGAACGATATTCTGACTGCGAACAAGGCAATCAAGCCTGCGGCCAGTTCGAAGAAGAAGTAAACTATTTCATCGCGTGCAGGATGGGGCGCTCGAACCAATAGGCCCTCCGCAAAGCAGCGCGATTGCAGCCAGCATTACAATGTGTCAGCGCGGCGGCGCCGAACGCCATCGGTGGCTTCGGTCTAAGAGGCGACTGGAACGTGATTGACAGGCAAGCAATCTTGATCCTTGGAATGGGCAGATCGGGCACATCTGCTCTTGCGCGGGTGTTGTCGCTATGCGGAGCCTCGCTGCCCGAACCGCTGCTTGGGGCCAATGAGAGCAATCCGAGGGGCTATTGGGAGCCGCTTGACGCCCTAAGGCTTAACGACGATTTTCTTTTTCGCCACGGGGCAACCTGGTTCGATCCCACTTTGGTTCTTCAAAACGAGATCGTCTTTGATCATCGGGAGCGAGAAGCGTACATAGAGGAGATTCGCAGATTTCTAGATCGGGCGTGCCCGAATCGCCCGTTGCTGGTTATCAAGGAACCAAGGATCACCGCGGTTGCGGAGTTCTGGTTCGAAGGCGCACGCCGCGCCGGGTTGGCTACGAAAATTGTCATACCGGTTCGCCATCCCGAAGAAGTAGCCGCATCGCTGGCCTCTTGCGGCAAAGCCTCCTTAGCGCTATCCGCGGCTTTATGGTTGAAGTACAACCTGCTCGCCGAACTTCGGTCGCGAGGACTGCCGCGTGCGTTCATCGAATATCCGAATCTCCTGAACGATTGGCGGCGAGAAATCGCACGAATTTCCAGCACATTGTCTGTAAACTTATCAAACGCGGACGAACCTCAAATTGACGCATTTCTCCGCCACGCTCTTCATCGCCAAAGAAGATCGGAGTCATCTCGCAAACTTTTCAACGAGCCGTGGATCGAGCGGGTCTACAGTATTTTTTCGGCTGCTGCGCGAGGCGAACCCTGTGACCCGCGGATAATGGATGAGATATTTTCAGCCTACAGCGCGTGCGAACGGATGTTCCGAATCTCTGTGGAAGAGTTCCATAGCCGGTTCAGCCCGCAGGTGCTGAAGTATGAGCGACCGTGATCGAGCCTCCGAATAAACGTACACGGGCGTTCGTTGGATAATCTACTTCACCGCGTGCAAGATTGGGCGCTCAAACCAATACGCCTCATGCTGGAGATATCCGCAGTTTTTTCCGACCTGCGTGATTTCCGTAAAACCGAGTTTCTTCAGAATTTGCACGAAACAGTTCTTGTTCGGCTGCCACCACGAAATTTCATCGTCGGGTGTTGCTCCTCCGGTATAGATCATCGCGGGTTCGGCGGCATCGTCGTCGTCCATCACCTGCGATAAAACCAGAGTCCTTCCGCACAGCGGCGCGATTGCAGCCAACGCCTGCAAGGGCGCGATGGTGTGGATGAGAACATCGCCCAGAAACACCAGATCGAACGGCTGCTTGGTCCCCAGCTTTCGCAGCGAGAGATCGTAAATACTGGAATATCGACGCCTACCGTTGGACCGGAGGACGCGCTTGCAAAAGCGGAAAGGGCCGTCGAGCAGCAAATGGTACATCTCCGTAGCAGAGTAGCTTTTATTACAAGGCCCTCCAGCTTTTCGCGGAAACTGCATGCGCTGAATCTTTAGAATAAGATCATCGGTGGACTGCCCCGGAAAGCGGTCCAGTTGTTTCAACGAAGGCAGGTCAACCGATGTTACCGCTGCTCCGCGGCGCTCGAATTCAAAAGCGAAGAATCCGGTGGCTGAACCGATGTCAAGGACCCGCATTCCGTGCATATCCGGCGGAAACTGAAATGCGGATACCGTTTCGCGATAGTCATAAACTCCCGGTGTGACGAGGCCGTTTCCGAGATCGATTGTGTGATACCAGATGTATTCCAGCGCCTTCCGATGCCCCAGTTCGAGCGCACGGCAGGCAAACTCCTGCTTTCGGCGCTCATAGACTTTCCTGATGGAATCATCCGGGTCCATGACGGTCCGATGCCTTAGCTGCGGCTCTCGGAAATCAAAAGAAGAGTGAATAATCCGATAGCAACGGCCATCACGATAGCAAATTTCTTCCAGTGCCGATGGCGAATTCTGCGGCCCTTTCGCACCTTGCGGACTGCGCTATACGGGATCGTCTCCGTAGTAGAATCTGCCGCCTGTATCGAAAAGGCAGCCGCTTCGATCGATAGCACCGTTCCGTAGCGTCTGCTCCCATCCCAGGTGATGACCGTTATTGCCCCGCCAACACCTACACGAAGCACCTCTTCTTTTATCTTCTGAGCCGCTGGAGTAAGCCGCGGCGATGGCGGTTGCGCCAGCAACAGCGAAAGCTGAAGTGCGAAAAATCCTGCAAGGATTCTTCTGAAATTCAGAATTTCCTTGCCTTTTTGATAAATTGTCGAATCAGCCAGAGAGCGGGCGCCGCGCAGAGAGACTCCCCGTATCCTCTGCCTTCCAGCGTTTGAAGGTCTACTGTAATCCATCAGTTAGAAAAATGGAAGGGGGTAGCACCCGCAAGCAGGTCCACCCCCCCTGAAGTCAACGCCTTTTATCACCAGATCGGAGTCGTGAGCTTTTGATATAAGTAAAGCGAATTACTCGTATTGTCCTGAATAAACCTGGCGCCATTAATCGGATGAGCAGGCTCGCCCACGTTGATACGTGGCTGCGCAACGAACCCGCCCTGCTCATTAAAGCGTTCAACGGCGCAAGCGTAGAACGTATCGTACGCTAGTGCCTCTAGCGCTAGATAGTCATCATAGTTGATCTCGCCCTCGTCGTATAAGGCTTGTATACCGGCGTATCCAGCGGCTATAACCGAGGAGGGTGTAATCGGATACCAATCCGGATTGAAGTTGTAGGTGCTGTGCTTGGACAGGGACAGCCACAGGTTTATGTGATTGTTTGCGGGTACTGCAGGGCTGAAGTCCGCGAATCGACTCTGATCCCAGAACGTACCCTCGTGGGCGGCTAGATAAACGCTATACAACGAGTACGCATTTGCATTTGGATTTACTCCTCCGTTCATGGGAGGCGCGGCCACCAGCATCGCTGAGTGTTCCGCATCCATCGAATGGGACGAAACTTCCTGAATGACCTCGCCCAGCCCAAAATACCCATAGGCGCACGACGGACCCGTCAGTCCCTTCAAGCCCCCGTCAGCATTCCATAACGTGAGGTAATCGATCCGAAACGCAAATACCTGAGCGCCATTGCTGTCCGTTGCTAACCCAAGCGGCTGCACTCGATAATAACTGACCGGCGGAATCGAACCAGTCGTTTGCTGAATCGTTTCTGGCACATAATCCCCAAAAATAGCGAAGCTGTCGGGGTCCCCCGCCGAGACATGGTAAACCGGTGTGAAGCTGTCGGCGATCTGGCCCTCCAGTTGGTCCGAAATACCGTCCTGATCCCAATCCCTGCAAGGGGCAGCAAACGGCGGAGGAGTATTGGGATGCAAGGCCACGGTCTCCAGCTTAACACTCCAATCCTTTGGCAGAATTGTATGTGCCCGAGCTACACAACTGCCGCCGAACACCAGATTTCGTCCAGTTTGTGCTGGCCGCTGCCGTAGCACCGCAGCTTGAGTTCCGGTGCTGCGGACGTTTTCTGAAATCTGCCTAATCCTAGTGTCCGCCCGCCTGTAACGTCGTTCGAAGGCGTGGAATGGCACGGCGGCGCCGTTCTTGCCGCGAAAAGTGAACGGATGCGACGGCACTTTTCCGGCACTCCCCGCATTCCCGCGGGGGTTTCGAAGAATATCTTGCCAGTTCCGCAATATCCCCTCCGGCGTGTGCTGCCCCGCTTTGACTGCTGCGTTGCCGACGATGGCCTTCAATTCCTGCAGGAGCGCCTGCCGCTGATCCGGTGTCAATTTCGCCAGAGCTGCACGCGCCTGCGGAGTAGATCCCGCGGCGCCTACCGGAGTGTTTGACGGCTGCGCCGCGTTAACACAGACGGCGCAGGTCGACGCGATCACAGAAAGCGTCAAGAATAATTGCCAATTTGTGCGTTTCATTTATCATCTCCTTCTTACGAATGCTTGATCCTCGCTGCCGTACGCAGTCGGCGATTGCTAGGAGGCCCTCCCTTTGCCAACTGGAAACCATGCGCTGCAGCACTGGCATAGCAACCAGTACCCGCGGACGGGACCACGCCGACGTTCGTTGACGCGATCACATTCCCGGTCGAGTCGTCGATCAGGAGGAAATCATCCCCGTTGTTAATGTTGCTAGCTGTACATGCTCCAGAATTGCCACCGCTTGAGCAAACAAAAGCTTTACTGACCCCGATGTGCACCGATACCGAGCTATAACCAGGAGCGTTATAGAAAAACGTAGTGGTGCCCTGCTGCCCAGCGCTGCCAACGACCACTGGATTAAAGATAGCGCTGAAACCCACATTTGGAGTCGCCATTGTTACTGTCACAGTTGTCGCGGTTAGGTATTGCCCTGTCGTCGCGTCCACCATGTAGAATGTCATTCCGTTGGTGACCCATTTCCCTGTCGTGCAACTCCCCGAGCCGCCTCCGCCTTCGCAAAGCAGTTTGTCCGGTCCGGATACGTAGATCGCAATGTCGGAGTATCCGGGCGCGTAGTAATACAATGTGACCTGCGCAAGACCCGAATTGTCCGCCACGTAGACGGGGTTGGGTGAAACGCTTAAACTCTGCGCCAAACATTCCATCCCCAACAACGGCAGGCAACAACAAATCGTAAGAAATGTTCTGATCCAACTCATTTTTCTCTTTCCTCTCTGGTCGCCTCAGCAACCTGTAAGTGAGTGTAAGAGAAATCGTTGCCGAGTTAAATAGAAATCACTATAAGAAAACGGATAATGATTCTAAGAAAGCGGACTTGGCGTCCGGAACGCCACATTACCGCCGCCGGGCTGCTTTTCTGAAGTCGCGCGGCGACATGCCAGTGCATTCGCGGAAGTCCTGGCCGAAATGAGTGTGGCTGCTGTAGCCAACGGCGGCCGCAATCATCTTGATCTCGTCGGCGGAGGTCAGCAGGAGATCTTTGGCTCTTTCTATGCGCGCGTTTAGAAGATGCCGACGGAAATGGACACCCGTCTCCTTCTTGAACAGCCGGCCTAAGGAACGCTGGGAAATGTTAAGCGCTTCACCGAGTCGCAGAAGAGAGAGCATTGGGTCCGCGAGGTTTTCGTCGATTACAGCAATTGCTCGCTTGATGCGGGGATCCCTTGGGCTCGCCTCACGATCTCCCAAGGCCCCCCACGTACCTATTTCGCTCATGCGTGGCCTGATGTAACCGGAAGGAATTATACCCGGCATCAGGATGCAATCCAATAGCCCTGCGAAACTTGTAGGGATAGGCCCGTATGTCCGCTCTCAATACCGATCTTTACGAACTCACCATGGGGGCCGGCTATTTCGCCGCCGGGAAAACCAACGAGATCTCCACTTTCGAGCTTTCCGTGCGGCGTCTGCCTCCACAGCGCAACTTTCTGATCGCCGCCGGATTGGCGCAGGCGGTCGAATATCTCCTGTCGCTTTCGTTCCGGCGCGAGGAGATCGATTACCTCCGCTCGCTGGCACAGTTTCGCAATGCCTCGCCTGAGTTTTTCGATTTCCTCGCCCACCTTCGCTTCACCGGCGATCTGTTCGCGCTTCCTGAAGGAACTCCCGTGTTTGCGGGCGAGCCGGTCGCCATCGTGCGTGCGCCCATTGTCGAAGCGCAGCTTGCCGAGACTTATCTGCTTTCGACATTTGCATTCCAGACAACGGTTGCCTCCAAGGCGGCGCGCTGCGTGCTGGCGGCGGAAGAGCGTCCGATTGTGGAATTCGGCAGCCGCCGCGCGCATTCTCCCGAAGCGGGCATCCTGGCGGGCCGCGCGGCATTCGTTGGCGGCTGCGCGGGAACCAGCAACACCGAAGCGGGCAGGCGTTTCGGTATTCCGGTCTTCGGCACGGCGGGGCATTCCTGGACCATGTCGTTTGCGAGCGAGGAGGCGTCGTTTCGCGCGCTGCAGAATTTGCTCGGCGAAGAGACGGTTTTTCTTTTGGATACCTACGACACGCGCGAAGGCGCGCGGCTGGCGGCGCGGCTGGGGAAACCGGTGTGGGGCGTGCGGCTCGACAGCGGCGATATCGACGAGCTTTCGCGCCAAGTGCGCGCGATTCTGGACCAGGCCGGGTTGCAGGAAGCAAAGATATTTGCGACCGGCGATCTGGACGAAAACCGGATTGCGGAGTTCGTTCGCTCAGACGCTCCCATCGATGCGTTCGGCGTAGGAACGCAGCTTGCGACTTCGGCCGATGCGCCCGCGCTTTCTGCCGTCTATAAGCTTGTCGAGCTGCAATCGAACGGCACGGTTCACTACGCGGCGAAATTGAGCGACGAAAAGAGCACGCTGCCCGGTGCAAAGCAGATTTACCGAAGCGCAGAGCACGATACCCTGGCGCTTTACAACGAATGCAATCCGGAGTTCGGTGGCGAGCCGCTGCTGCATCCGGTGATCGTCGGCGGCAAACCCATGGAAAGACCGCCGGCAATTGCGAAGCTGCAAGCGAAAGCGCAGGCGGCAATCGCAAAATTGCCGCAAGAGTTGCGCTCGCTCCGACCAGCACCCGAGCATCCTGTCAAAATCAGCCCGCGGCTGATCGAGCTGGCTGAGCACATTCGCCGCGAGCGGCACGCCGCGACCCGTTAGAACGAGCCTCCATAATGGAATCGTGAAGACGGTTTTCGTCGATATCGATACGCAGCTCGATTTTTT
>JBOGMI010000511.1:0-1078 GCA_050746645.1 Bryobacteraceae bacterium
GCGCCGCATCTTCCAGAACAAACGTCAGGCCGGGATAATGCTGCCGAGCCGAGCCGATCATTTCGGGTGAGGAATCGACGCCGACGATTTGCGCGCCGCGTTCCGCGATCTTATAGGCCAGGTGACCCGGCCCGCAGCCGAGAGCCAGGATCCGTTCGCCGGGCTTCGGATCGAGTATGGTCAGCAGCCCTTCTCCAAGCTGCCAAACAAAATTGTGGCGTGCCTCGTAGAGTTCGGTGTCCCAAGTGTTTCCCGATGGCATAAAGAATTACCGCTTGTAGCCGAACTTTTGCAGCAGTTCGATGCGCTCCTTTACATGCGATTCGGTCTCCACGCCTTTTGGAGAGCTGCCGTCGATGACGCCCAGAATACCTCGGCCCTGCTCGGTTTCGGCGACGATGACCTCGACCGGATTGGCTGTGGCGCAGTAGATATTCACGACTTCCGGGACCGCTTGAATACGGCCGAGCACATTGATGGGGAATCCGTTGCGCAGGGAGACGACGAAGATGTGTCCGGCGCCGATTGCGGCCGCGTTTTGAATCGCATTTTGCCGGAGCGCCTCGTCGTTGCCATCGACGCGCACCAGGCAATTGCCCGAAGCCTCGTTAAAGGCGATTCCGAACTGCAGGTGAGGCGACGTATTCACGATCGCTTCGTAGATGTCTTCGACGCTCTTGATGAAATGGCTCTGCCCCAGGATGATGTTGCCGCCCTCGGGAATCGCCAGGCGAATGACCTTCAGCTCCATGTGGCCACTATAGCGGGAGCTCGCGCTAGTGCTATGCGGCGACTTCAACTATAGCCACGGCTGTCAAAGGCTCGGGGATGGGGAGGCCATCCTCGCGCAAACCTTCCAGATGCAGCTCAATCGCCTCCTGCATCAGGCGCTCGACCTCTTCAATAGTGCGTCCGGTGGTGATGCAGCCGGGCAGATCCGGCACGTAGGCGCTGTAGTTGCTGCTGTCCGGTGTGGTTTCGATTACGATTGCGTATCTCATCTATTTCTCCTTTGGCTTCTCGATCTGCGCTTGCTTCAGAACGCTTGCTAACGTCTTTGGATGCACATCGTCATTGG
>JBOGMI010000512.1:0-1089 GCA_050746645.1 Bryobacteraceae bacterium
CGGCACGCGAATAGTCTTCGCGGTACATCCAGGCGATGGCATAGAAGTGTGGAAACTGCCACAGGAACAGAATCGCGGCAAGCACCCAGGCTTCGGGAGTCAGCTTATCGGCGGCTCCGGCAAATCCAATGAGCGGAGGCAGGGCGCCCGGAACAGCCCCGACAGTCGTGGACCACCACGATTTCCGCTTCATCGGGGTGTAAACAAAAAGATACAGGGCGAGCGTGATCACGCCTATCGCCGAGGCTAGCCAATTGGCTCCGAAGCCCAATTCCAGAGCTCCCACGACCGAAAGTGCGACACCGCACCAAAAAGCCTGAGTTGGCGTGAGCCGGCCGGACGGGAGCGGACGCCATTGGGTGCGCCGCATACGCGCATCGGCGTCGCGCTCGTACCATTGATTCAGCGCGGCCGTTCCGGAGGCTATCAATGCCGTCCCGAGCAGCGTGTTGACCAGCGTCCAGAAGGACCAGGACCCGCCGAAATAGTATCCGATCCCCGCGCTCATCACGATCAACCACGTGATACGAGGTTTCGTGAGATCGATATAGTCCTTCACTCGGAGTACTCGGACAGCTTCAATATAGATGGGGTTTCGGAACACCGCTTCGTCGAGACGTTAAATAGTCAGTGTACCGCCTCGGGTCTGCTTGCTGAGCAGGCCTTTGGCCCAATGCCAGTCCGAGCATGGGGTCGCTTACGCTTCCGGCTCCGTTTCTAGCGACTCAGACCATCGAAGGATGACTCGCATGCCAGCATGGCAGCCCGAAGAGTTGCAACACCACGGTTATTCGTTGCGGCTTACTCGTTGCGCAGTGCCGTCAGCGGATCCACGCGCACCGCGCGCCAGGCCGGAATGCAGGCGGCGATCAGTCCCGTGGCGGCTAATACGCAGGCGGTCCATACAAAGATCTCCGGGTCGGCCGGGCTCACGTGAAACAGTTGGTGGGCCGCCAAACGCGCCAGAAACACGGCCACGATGCATCCGGCTATGATCCCGGCCAGCACCAGCAACATGGCTTGCCGGATCACCATGGCGAGGATGGCGATGCGCGGGGCGCCGAGCGCTGTGCGAATGCCGATCTCGCG
>JBOGMI010000513.1:0-1671 GCA_050746645.1 Bryobacteraceae bacterium
TTGACCGGCCTCTTGGCGGCGTTCGATACTCTGTTTCCCTTCGACAACACCATTAGCGATCCTCTGCGGCCCGCGACGCCTCGCGATGCGATCTCAAGAATGACGGCGAATTTGCTGATGTGGCGTCTGAACCTCTGGAGTGAAGTCGTGGTGCGGCGCTTGGAGGTGATCGGCGCCGCTTTTTGGGATCTGTGCGCCCGCGAGTTCGCCCGCTATCCGGAGTTGAGCTTCCGCTGGGGGCCGCCCGAAGCAAGGGCCGAGCTCGATCGCCTTCTCCATGCTTGGCGAGACCGTTCGGATGTGGAACCCGGCTCGCCCGAGCCCGACCTGTCCGGAATCGCGGGCCGCAAGCGCAGAACACCCGCTCCGTACCAGGAATTCTCTCTTGAAGACGAAGATGCAAATGCGGAAAGTTGAAGCCTAACGCCCGTCCAGATTTCCTGTAACGTGCCGGCCAGATGCTGGATCGATATACCGCTGCGCGATCAGGCCGGATGATGGAACGTAGGGTAATGAAGGAGTAGTATTTGCAAGGCGAAGGGCGATGAAGGGCGGTTGTGGGGCAGGCACGGCAGCCGAGACGAGGCGTTTCGAAATCGTCCTGGCCGAGGACAATCCTGCCGATGCCGAACTGGTACGTGAAGCTCTCGGACAGGAAGCGGCGATCCGGAATGCGGCAGTAGTCTATTTCAAAAAGTCGTCCACGCTGGAAGAGTTTATGCGCCTGGGCTCCATCGTTCGCCAGGTTCTGGAACAAAGGACTGCTAGCGAGGTTGAAACAGATTGCCGAGGTGCGGCTTGACCGCGAGTGGAGCGCAGGCGCTTACAGCCTTAGCATCCCGCGGAGAAATATCCGATACAGTCTTTCGCGGATTGATGGACGCAGTGCCGGTTGCGATCTATGTGACCGATGCGGAGGGTCGGCTTACGTACTTCAACGACGCCGCGGTGAAACTTTCCGGCCGCACCCCTGAAATCGGTACAGACAAGTGGTGCGCCACCTGGAAAATGTTCCGGGCCGACGGCACGCCTCTGCCGCATGACCAATGCCCCATGGCCGTTGCCTTGAAGGGCGGTGAAGTGCCGGCGGGCATGGAGTGCATCGCGGAGCGTCCGGACGGAACACGCTTCTGGTTTACGCCTTGTCCCGCCGTACTGCGCGACGCCGAAGGCCTGATCACCGGCGGCATCAATCTGCTGATAGACATTACGGATCGCAAAAACACGGAGATCGAAGCCGGCGAACAATTCCGCACCCTCGTTGGAATGACGCCGGAGTGCGTGAAGATCGTCGGCCCGGACGGCACGCTGCTGTTCATGAATCGTTCGGGTTTAAGGATGCTCGGCTCTTCGTGCGCTGAAGCCGTGATCGGCAAAAACCTATATGACGTCATCGCGCCGGAAGACCGCGAGCGCTTCCGCGAATTCAACGAGATGGTTTGCAGGGGTGAGGAGGGCACGCTTCAATTCGAGATGGTTGGACTGAACGGCGAGCGTCGCCGCATGGAAACGCATGCCGCTCCGCTGCGGCACACCGATGGAACCACAGTCCAGCTCGCTGTCACCCATGAGATCAGCGAGCGCAGGCGCGCGGAACGCAACGCCTTGTTGTTGGGTGCAATCGTCAATTCGTCCGACGACGCGATCATCAGCAAGAACCTTGACGGCGTC
>JBOGMI010000514.1:0-1312 GCA_050746645.1 Bryobacteraceae bacterium
GAAGCTGGAAAGCATCGCCGAGAACCTTTGGCCAGCTCGCGGCGCCCAGATTGGTCTCATTCCGGTCCAGGTTGGTGACCTGAGCCGCCGGATAAAGCTCTTGTATGAGCCGCGCCGAGTCTCCCGAAGCCGCGCCTACGTCGAGCAGCGTAAATGGCTTTTCGCGAGGCGCCACCCGCGCCAGCATCTTCCGCAGGACCCCATGTCCGCCAAAATCCCGGTTGATCCGAACCAGATCGGAAAGGTTCGGCAGCGCTTCGGAGGGCTCGGCATGATCCAGCAGTTCCGGCTTAATGAGTCGTTTAGCGAACACCGCGCTGATCGATTCCTGCTACCATCGCAAATTAAGGGAAACTAGTGTAGTGCGGCTGAGATGTCACGGATTAAAAAGTCCGCTCCCTACCGGTCGCGGTTCTGTCCGGGGCAGCGCCAATCAGAACCACGAGCGACAGCGAGTGGCTTGGGATTAATCGATATTTTGGCTGCCGCACTACACTAGCTATTCGATAAGCATGCAATCGCCGTAGGAAAAGAAGCGGTAGCGCTCTGCGACGGCATGACGGTAGGCGGCCAGCGTGAGCTCGCGGCCGGCGAAGGCCGCCACCAGCATGAGCAGGCTCGATTGCGGTAGATGGAAGTTCGTCAGCAGCGCGCCGGCGCCGCGGAAACGAAAGCCCGGATAGATAAACAAATCCGTCTCGCCGTGCAGTGGCGATAACCGGCCGCGCAGCAGCGCAGTTTCCACCGTGCGCACGCTGGTGGTGCCGACGCAAAGCAAACGATTCGCATCGCGCATGGTTTGCGCATTCGAAGCATCGATCTCGAACGATTCTTCGTGGAGATGAGCCTTCTCGATGGTTTCCTCGCGCAACGGCGCAAAGGTTCCGAGACCGACGTGCAGCGTCACATAGGCGATCTCCGCGCCCGCCGCGCGGCAGGCTTTCAACATCTCGGGCGTGAAGTGCAAACCCGCGGTCGGCGCCGCAACTGAGCCGCGTTTTTCGGCGAAAACAGTTTGATAGCGTTCGCGATCGCGCCGCGTCGGCTCGCGATGAATATAGGGCGGCAGCGGAGTGCGGCCAAGCTCTTCCAGCAACTCGCCGATTGGTTTGCGCGCGATGAGCCGAAGCGTTCGCTCCCCGAATTCGCCTTCGTCCAAAATCTCTGCACAGAGATCCTGGTTGAACAAGATGCGATCGCCTTTGCGCACGCGCTTGGCCGGTTTCGCCAGCGCTTTCCAGATCGTTTCGTCTTCGGCCAGCGCGCGTACAAGGAATATTTCCGCCTGCGCGCCTTCCGGCGTGCCGCGCCG
>JBOGMI010000515.1:0-2250 GCA_050746645.1 Bryobacteraceae bacterium
CTTATTGGAAGTTAAGGGAACCGAGTGAGATGTTTCCATAGCCGTTCTTCCAGAGTACAGTTGCAGTGGGAGTGGCAGACGGCGAAAGGCGATCGTCCGCCCACCGCAACCTGAAACCTTCAAGCGCGAGGCAAGGTCCAAGGGGCGTATCATGGACCCCAACGATCCACGCAACGATCCAATCAACGATCCCGTTGTTGATCCCATTAACGATCCGCTGAACGAGCCACTTACTCCCCGCTCGCGTGGCTATCGCCGCTATTGGGGTTACTACAACCGCCCCTATCCGGGATGCGACTGTTTATGAATCCTGGTCATCCTGTTCATTATTTGGTGGATCTTTTCGTGGGGTTATGGCGGAGGGCGTGGGGGCTGGGCCTGGTGAGAATACGCGGTTCTCGGTCCGCGGCGCTCCGTCCGAGCTGCAAGCGGCACCCCCTGTTTATCTAACACAGAGCTAAAGCCCCGAGCGAGCTGAAGCCCGCCCTCGCGAAAGCCCATTTGTTCATGCATAAAGATAGATTCGCTCCCAAGCGCGAAGTCAATCGTAGAATCGAGTCCTCGCGCTAGCCTGGAGACGGAAACCGCCATGCGCTCGCGATGGATTGCTCTGCTTCTTGGCCTGGCCCTCGCCCAGCTCCTCCTGGCGAAGCACAAACACGAGCAGCCGCCAAAACCCTTGCCGCTGCCGCCGCAATTGCCTATGGCGCTGGCGGCCCAAACCCGCTCGCTGGAATTCCGCATTTCGCCGCTGCTGGCCAAGGGCGGCCTGGATGCACAAATTGGGAAAAGCCTGAACGATCTGATCCATCAAACGCGCGGCGAGAGGATTATCAAGCTGCGCGCATTTGTTTCCGGTGCGGGCGACGCTCGCATGGTGAGCCAGAAAGCGGGCAGGATGTTCACCCAGCACAAGCTGCCCCTGCCGGTGGTGAGCATCGTGCAAGTGGGCGCGCTCGGAGGCGGCGCGGCGGAGGTCCTCATCGAGGCTGTAGTAGAGAGCAGGCAGGTTTTCAACCCAAACGGGCTGGCATTCTTTTCCGGCCAGCGCGCTCCCTCGTTCCAGCAAAGCGTGGAGCGGCTGTCCGGGAGCGTCCGGGCGGCCTCGGTACCGGCCGGGAACGTTCTGACCTGCACCTGTTTCGTTCCGTCCCTCGCCAACGCCGCTTCCCTCCGCGCAACCTTAGGGCAGGCCTTCCCGGCGTCTCTGATTACCTTGGTTCAGCCGCTGCGCCAGCCGGACAATAACGAGACGATGTGCCAAGCGGCGGCCCGTCTGAGTGCGCCTCCGCGAAACGGCCCGGTAGAAGTACTCCAGAATGCGCGGGTGTCGCTGGTCGACTCTCCGCAGCTCATCTTCACCGGACTGCAGCTCAGTTTCGGGACTTTTCTGGAGGACGCGCACGAGGCGTTTGCACGGCTGAGGCGGGATGCATCCGCGGTGCAGCCGGTCCAGGGCCCGGTTTCCATGAATATCTTTGCTCTCGATCCTTACGCCGCTTCGGCGCTGCTGCGGGAGGCCACCGCGCCGCGTGCAATCTTTACGGTGCGGACAGTCGAGGCGCTGCCCGCTATCGACGCCTCGGCCGGCATCGAGGCCGTGTTTGCGGCAAAGCCCGCTGCGCCGGCTTCGGTGGGGAGATAACCTAGCCGGTAGCTGCTTAAAGAACACCTTGTGAGCACTGTTACGACCAAGCCGGGCTGCCGCTCGTTTTTCGTGCGCGACGGAATTCTCTCGCGCGCACATCCGGGTTACGAATACCGGCCTGGTCAGCTCGAAATGGCGCGGGCGGTGGAAGCTGCTCTGGCGGAGAAGCGGCACTTGGTCGTCGAAGCGGGAACCGGCACCGGGAAAACGCTGGCGTATCTGGTTCCTTCCATTCTGTCGGGAAAGCGAATCGTGATCTCGACCGGAACCAAGAATCTGCAAGAGCAGCTTTATTTCAAAGACCTGCCTTTTTTGGCGCCGCTGTTTGAGCACACGCCGCGGGTTTGTTACATGAAGGGCCGCTCGAATTATCTGTGCCGGCAGAAGCTCTACGACTCCGAACGCGAGCCGGTGCTCACCGGAGTGCCGGAGGTTCGCGATTACGGCCTCATCCGCTCATGGGAGAAGACGACCGGAATCGGTGATCGCAGCGAGCTGCGCGAACTCTCCGAAACCAGCTCCCTCTGGCCCAAGCTCGACGCGAGAAGCGAAGCCTGCGCGGGCCAGAAATGCCAACAGTTCGAACGCTGCTTCATTACCGC
>JBOGMI010000516.1:0-1335 GCA_050746645.1 Bryobacteraceae bacterium
GGCACATCGTCCTCGGCGAAAATGGCTTCGACCGGGCATTCGGCGACGCACAACGTGCAGTCGATGCACTCGTCGGGATCGATCACCAGCATATTGGGACCTTCCCGGAAACAGTCGACCGGACACACATCGACGCAATCCGTATACTTGCACTTGATGCAGCTCTCTGTAACGACGTAGGCCATGATGATCTCTGAATACTCGGTAACTTGCTCGAAAATGGCGTTATTTTAACAGAAGCAGCGACAGGCTCTTTTGACCTGCATCAACCAGCGCGCTTCCCAAAACGCCAAAATTTCGCTACGATATGCGTGAACATGCCCTTTGCGCTGCGCTTCGCCATCTCCGCAGCCGTTTGCTGTTCCAGCAGGCCATAATCCCGATGAATGAGCATATATCCTACGTAACTGACGCTAGTTTTGAACCTGAAGTGCTGCAGGCGCCGCTGCCGGTGCTGGTCGATTACTGGGCGGAGTGGTGCGGCCCCTGCAAAATGATCACGCCGATCCTCGAAGAGATCGCGAAGGAGTATTCCGGGCGCCTCAAGATCGCCAAGCTCAACGTCGACGAGAACCAGACGACGCCGCCAAAGTACGGCATCCGCGGCATCCCGACGCTGATGCTGTTCAAGAACGGAAACGTCGAAGCGACCAAGGTGGGCGCGCTTTCCAAGCCGCAGTTGACGGCTTTTATTGACAGCCACATTTAGAACCGATAATCTTTTCCACCGAAAATATCTGAACGCTTCTCAGGCGGCTTGCCGCCGCGGAAAGCGTGGTAATTCTTTCCCTTTCTTTCCAGCATCGGTTTTTCAGAGCGCGTGTCGCGCCTAGCCGTTAATCCATCGCCTTTTATGCATCTATCCGAACTCAAAAACCTGCATGTCACCGAGCTGGTCGACATGGCGAACGCCAAGGAAATCGACGGCGCCAACCGCATGCGCAAGCAGGAAGTCATCTTTGCGCTCCTCAAGAATCAGGCCAAGAAAGGCGTCAGCATTTTCGGCGGCGGCACGCTGGAAGTATTGCCCGACGGCTTCGGTTTCCTGCGTTCGCCCGACACCTCCTATCTGGCCGGCACCGACGACATTTACGTCAGCCCGAGCCAGATCCGGCGCTTCAATCTGCATACCGGCGATTCGGTCGAGGGTGAAATCCGTACGCCGAAGGATGGCGAACGCTATTTCGCGCTGGTCAAGGTCGACAAGGTCAACGAAGAGCCGCCCGAGAATTCCAAGCACAAGATCCTGTTCGAGAACCTGACGCCGCTGTTCCCCACCGAGCAGTTCAAGATGGAACGCGACATCAAGGGCGAGGAAAACCTGACCGGCCGCGT
>JBOGMI010000517.1:0-1858 GCA_050746645.1 Bryobacteraceae bacterium
GCGTCGAAAGCCTCTTTGGAGGGAGCAAGCGTGCGGGCCGTAGGACCACCAGGTCCGAGTCCTGCAGCCTCGTCACATTTACAACGGGGGAGCCGAGCCGCTCATGTCACGGCGAAGGCCCACGTCCGACCTACTGGCTAGTTCCGGAGATGCCCCTGGTCGGGTCCCCCCGGGGTACGGGGAGCGGCACGTGCGCATGGGATGGTTCGGGACAGGAGAGGCCCGTCTGGCCAGCCTCGTCAGCAAAGACCGAGCGTATAAGCCAATGGTGAAAGCGTTCGGAGGCCAGCGGGAGTCCGACGGGGTCGTAGTACTGCCGATCGCCGGGAGGAACCCGGCAGGAGGGAAGGACCCCGACTTCGGTCACGCCGGGAACGATGGAACGCGCAAGGGCATGCCGGGGTCCGCCCCGGACAACTACCCCGAGGGCCAGAAGCACTTGACCCCCGCAAACGTGCGACGCCTCCAGAACCGGCTATGGGCTGCGGCCAAGCAGTCTTCGGAACGGCGCTTCCACGCCCTGTACGACCGCATCTACAGGCGTGACGTCTTGTGGGAGGCGTGGGAGCGGGTCCGAGCGAATCGTGGGGCGGCGGGCATCGACCAGGTGACCATCGCCTTTGTGGAGGAGGTCTACGGGGTCCATCGGATGCTCGATGAGCTCGGTGACGCCCTCCGTGCAGGCATCTACCACCCAAAGCCCGTGCGGCGGGTGGAGATCCCAAAGCCCACAGGCAAGATGCGTCCGTTGGGCATTCCGACGGTGAAGGACCGGGTGTGCCAGCAGGCAGCGAAGATCGTCCTCGAACCCATATTCGAGGCCGACTTCTTACCCTGCAGCTTTGGGTTCCGGCCCAGGCGTTCGGCCACCGACGCCGCAGAAGCCATCCGAGTGTCGTTCCCGAACGGACGCCAGTTCTGTTTCGAGGCCGACATTCAGAATTTCTTCGGCGAGATCGACCACGAGCGACTTCTGTCGTTCGTGAGAGAGCGGGTCTCTGACCGCCGGGTGCTCAAGCTCATCCGCCTGTGGCTGCAAGCAGGCGTGTTGGAGAATGGGGTCGTGTCCGAGACGGTCACGGGCACGCCTCAAGGAGGGGTGATCTCACCGCTTCTCGCCAACATCTATCTGCACGCCTTCGACCGGGAATGGGCTGAGTCTGGCTGCGGCACACTCGTCCGCTATGCGGACGACTTCGTCGTGGTCTGCTCGACCCGCTCCGAGGCCGAGGAGGCCCAGCGGCGGGCGACCGCTCTCATGGGCGACCTCGGTCTCACGCTGCACCCGGACAAGACCCGAGTGGTCGATCTCCGTGAGGGCAAGGAGGGCTTTGACTTTCTCGGCTGGCACTTTCACGCCCGCATGTCCGGCAAGCTCTGGGAGCAGCGGCGGATCATCCGCTACTACCTCCACCGCTGGCCGTCGGTGCGGTCGATGAAGCGTGCCCGAGCGAGGGTCAAGGCCATGACCGGTCGGAGCCAGGTCGGGATGGAGTTGGAGGCCGTCATCAAGCGGCTCAACCTGTTCCTGCGGGGATGGGGCAACTACTTCAAGACCGGCAACAGCGCCAACAAGTTCGTCACCATGGACCGCTACGTAGCCTGGCGGCTGCATCGCTTGCTCGTAAAGAAGCGTGGCCGCAACCTCCGGGCGGGCCAGGCGACACGGTGGACGCGCACCGGGTTCCCCGACCAGGGCCTGCACAAGCTCATGGGCACTATCCGCTATCCGAAGGCAGCGTAACCATGTCACGAAGACCGTCGGTGAGCTGTATGCGGGAAAACCGCACGTACAGATCGAAAGGGGGATGGGGAACCGGGCCTGCTCTGCAGGCACCGCGCCCCTGACTACCAATGG
>JBOGMI010000518.1:0-2632 GCA_050746645.1 Bryobacteraceae bacterium
ATCCCCACGCCTCCGACGGGCGACATGGCATGCGCCGCATCGCCGATGCACAGCAGCCCGTCTGTGTACCAGCGCCGCAGGCGGTTGATCCGGATCGAGAGCAGCTTCACCTGGTCCCAGCTCTGGAGCTGTTGCACTCGTCCGTCCAGATAGGGCGCGATTTGCACCAGCGAAGCGCGAAAAGCATCCAGCCCTGCCGGCCGCAATTGGTCAAACGATCCTTTGCGAATAATCAGACCAGCCTGATAATGATCGCCCCGATTGATCAGAATCAGCGCCTTGCCGTAATTCACCGTTCCCAGCAGCCGCTCGGGTTCGTCGCCGGCTCGTCCCACACGGAACCAAAGTACGTCGATCGGAACGCCCGTTTCGATGACTTCGAAGCCGGCCGCCTGGCGTGTAGTCGCATGCCGGCCATCGCAGCCCACGACCAGATCCGCCCGAACCTCCCGCTCGCCTTCCGGGGTTTGCACCTGGACACCCGTGACTCGCTTGCCGTCCCGGAGCAGGCCGGTTACGTCATGCTGCATGCGCAACTCGAACCCGTCGATCCGGCTAGCCTGCCGTGCGGCGAAGTCAAGAAAATCCCATTGCGGCATCAACACCACAAATTTGCAACGCGTGGAAACAGTTCGAAAATCGGTCGCGGTAAAGTCGAAGCCGCCAAACGAGGCGCCCGCCGCGGTCATTTTCTGGTGCGGCACTTGCAGGAAATCTTCCAGCACCCTCAGCTCGTAAAGCAATTCGAGCGTGGACGGATGCACAACATCGCCACGGAAATCGCGGAAAAAATCTTTGTGCTTTTCGAGCACGGTAACGCGGACGCCCGCGCGCGCTAGCAGCCAGCCGAGCATCACTCCGGCGGGACCGCCGCCCACGATACAGCAACCTGTTTGCAGACTTGCCATCACCACATCGTACTTCTCCCGGCTCCGCCGTTCAAGCATCCTTTCCCACCGCTCGTAAGTCCCAGGCGTCCGTTGAGGCTTCTTGCACGCTGAAAACACAGCTACTTGTTATACTGGGCTTGCTTATATGCCTCCTGCTGGACTAGCCTATGAGACCGAACGCGCTGCCGATCCTCCGTCGGCGAGCGAGGCCCGGAAGAAGATTATTCTGCTGAAGCCCCGGGGGTTTTGCGCGGGCGTGGTGCGGGCCATCGACGTGGTCAAAATCGCACTTGACCTCTATGGCGCGCCGATCTATGTTCGCAAGGAGATCGTTCATAACAAGCATGTGGTTGATGAACTGCGCAGCGCGGGAGCCCTATTTGTCGAAGAATTGAGCGAAGTTCCGGAAGGTGCGCGGGTAATTTTCAGCGCCCACGGCGTTTCCCCCGCTGTTCGCGAAGAGGCCAAACGGCGCAAGCTGCAGGTGATCGATGCCACTTGCCCGCTGGTGACCAAAGTCCATCTGGAAGCGGTCCGCTTTGCAAAAACCGGCTACACGATCGTTCTCATCGGGCATCGCGACCACGACGAAGTTACCGGTACGCTGGGCGAAGCGCCCGAGAGTACGGTTCTGGTTTCGGACGTCGGCGACGTGGACCGCCTGAAGATCAAAGATCCCGAACGCATCGCCTATCTGACGCAGACCACGCTTTCGCTGGACGAAACCAGGCAGATCGTCGCGCGCCTGCACGAACGTTTTCCGAAAATCGTCGGCCCGAAGAGCCAGGACATCTGCTATGCCACCGAAAACCGCCAGCTTGCGGTCAAGGCCGTTGCGCCGTTGTGCCAGGCGCTGCTGGTTGTGGGGTCGCAGAATAGCTCGAATTCGCGCCGGCTGGTGGAAGTCTGCCAGAAAGCTTCCGTCCCCGCGTATCTTTTGGACGACTCCGCGGAAGTGGAGCCGCGCATGCTCGAGGGCGTGGATACGGTTGCCGTGACCGCCGGCGCCTCGGCTCCCGAACACCTGGTTCAGGAGTTGATCGCGCACCTGCGTAAACAAGGTTATGCCGACCTCGAGGAGGCGGAAATCAAGGAAGAAGATGTGCGCTTCACGCTGCCTTCCAATTTCGAAAGCTATCTGCACACCTAAGCGCTGGTTTGCGCCGAGACCATGAAGTCCAGTCTGCAAATCTCCGATTCGCTAAACTTCTCGAAAGCGGACCCGCGGGCTGCCGCCGATGCGATCCGAAAGGCCGCATCCGCACTGTTAAAAAAACAAGCTCCGGAAGGCTACTGGTGGGCGGAGTTGTGCGCCGACAGCACGCTCGAATCCGACTACATTATGATGCAGCTCTGGCTGTATCCCCCGGTCGATGGCTTTTGGAATCCGCCGGATCGCGACCGCATCGGGCGCGCCGCCAACTCCATCCTCGCTCGCCAGCTTCCCGATGGCGGGTTCAACATTTATCTAAACGGCCCGGCGAACGTCAATGCTTCGATCAAAGCCTATTTCGCTTTGAAAGTGGCCGGCATTCCGGCTTCCGATGATCGTATGCAGCGGCTGCGCGACCGCATTTTGAGTCTGGGCGGATTGCAGGCGGCTAATAGCTATGTCCGCATCAATCTGAGCCTGTTCGGACTGTTTCCTCGCGAGGGCTGCCCCTCGATTCCGCCCGAGCTGATTTTTCTTCCCTTCAAGTTCATCTACCAGATGTCTTCCTGGACGCGCGCCATCGTGATTT
>JBOGMI010000519.1:0-6045 GCA_050746645.1 Bryobacteraceae bacterium
TGCCGCGCTCGCCGCCGGCCGACTACTCTCGGCCCTGCTCTATGGCGTCAGCCCGCACGATCCGGTCACCTACGCCGTTTCGGTGCTGCTGATGATCGCCGTCGCGTTCCTTGCCTGCTGGTGCCCCGCTCTGCGTGCGGTCCGCATCGATCCGGCGAGCACCTTGCGGGAACAGTAGGCGGTGCTGCCAGAATAGGGGTGCATGCTGGCAATCGCCTTCCTGCTGGCCGCTTCGGCAGTCAATCTCTCCGGCCCGCCGCCGGTCAAAGCTGCGTGGTCGATGCTGCACCAGGGCAGCCTGAACAAAAGCGCCGGCCGCCGCGCCAAAGCCATCCTGGCGCTCGGGCTGATCCAGAAGGATTCCCGAGCCGAAACCATGGCCGAACAGGCGCTGGCCGATCCGTCGGAAACGGTGAAGGTCTCGGCTGCTACCGCGCTGGGGCAGATCGGGATGGCATCGGCAGCGCCGAAGCTTCGCAAACTATTGAACGGCGACGATCTCATTGTGGTCCTGGCCGCCGCCAATGCGCTCTACGAATTGAAAGACCCCGCGGCGTATCGGGTCTACCTGAATCTGCTCACGGGCAAGCGCAAAGGCCCCAGCCTGGTTAAATCCCAGCTCCGCAAGCTGAAGAAGCGCGGGGTCATCGAACAGATGGCCTTTGAAACCGGCATCGGCTTTGTTCCCTATGGCAGCATCGGTTACGAGGTGTGGCAGCACGTCATGAACAATCGCACCATGCCGATCCTGATCCTTTCCACGCAAAGGTTGGCCAGAGATACCGATCCCAAGAGCGGAGACGCGCTTGCCGGGGCCTGTTTAAACAAGCATTGGCAGGTGCGCGCGGCGGCGGTCAGCGCCATCGCCAAGCGCGGCGACCCCACGCTGCTCGGCGCACTGGTGCCGCTGCTTACCGACCCGAGCGACTTGGTGCGCTACGACACCGCGGCCGCGATTGTTTATCTTTCGGAAGTGAAGCGGAAACCGCGGCACTGAAGAAGAGGGGCAGCAACAGAACCCCGACTGTCAAGGAGGGGTCGCGCATGTCTTCATCAACGGAAGGAGATCGATCATGAGAGCAGACATCCTACCTGGTTCTGTGTTCCCCGACTATGAATTGAGTGACCACACGGCGACTCGCCGCAAACTCTCTGCTCTACAAGGGCAGCACCCCATGGTGCTGGTGCTCAGCCGGGGAGGCTTCTGCCCCAAAGACCGGCGGCAGGCTGAGTTACTGGTCCAGTTCCACCGAGAGATGGAGGTGGCCTATTGCCGCCTGGTCACGATCAGCACCGACAGCTTGTCGGAAACTAACGAATACCGCACAGGGGTCGGAGCACACTGGCCATTTTTGTCGGATGCTGGACGAACCGTTCAGAAGGACCTCGATATTGCGGAATACACGGATGCGGCCCACAATCCGATGATTCCGCACACGATTATTCTTGAACCCGGGCTCGTCGTTTTCAAAATCTACAACGGCTATTGGTTCCTTGGTCGCCCCACCCTTGAAGAACTGCGACAGGATCTGCGTGCCGTAACGAGGAAGTGCCGCCCGGACTGGGATATCACGGACGCAGAGCATAGAGCCGCGTGGGCGCGCGGAGAGAAAGATCGCTTCTACCCGTACGGGAAGAGCTATGCGAAAGTGTTTGGCGAACAGGATTGAGATCCACGACTCTTGCACCTGCTATTGAGCGTGCAACTCTGATCCCGAGTCGTCGGCCGTCCGTACATTGGACCCAAAGGCTGTCGCGACGCGCCCACTGTCCGGATTGCCCGTTGTTCGGGAGTAAGCCAACAATGACAATTGGATGGCTGTCCGAGGGCGTGCGCAAAACATTGCTGATGCCGCTCGGTTTGCGAGCCGTCATCTATTCTGAAGCACAGCTAAAGGTACTGGGCAAAACTCATGTTCGATGATCGGCACCATATCTCGCCTACACAACAGCGCCTTGGGGTTCCTGAAGGTGAATGCGATGTATTGAATCGCGGGAATCTCGAGTCTTACCGCGCCTTATATCGGAAGTGGATGGCTTGGTATGAGTTTGCACCGGATAACCCCAATACGATCGAAGGTCAAATCATAAATATGACGTTCCACGATCTGACCTACCGATCAATCACGAGTGTTCGCGGGTCGATATCGTCCGACACAAAGGTGGCTGCACGCTCCAATGCCCTGATCTACCTCATAGACACCGGATACCTAGCGAATCAGGCCTTGGCTGTGGCGAAGCTAGTCGACGAAGGATCCGACGTAATTTCGGTTCGGCGATTGTTGAAGGACATAAAAAGGAAGCGTGAAGTGCTCACACGTGAAATCTACGTTGCAGGATTCGGTGACCCTTACAATCCGGACGCGAGGCGTGAAAATGTCGATGAGAGTGACCCTTCAGTACGAATTTGGGGATTGCAGGCTCCATCATTATCGCGCTGGTTGTACAGTTACGACGCACACAAGCGCTTTGATCAACTCGCAGGAGTTTCCCTCGCGCAGAGGACCAGGAACGATCTTATTCGGCCGGTAATATTCGATCGCATCGACAACTGGCTTTCCATAGCTGAAATCAAACAGCTTAAGACGCTGCGAGACAATTTTTTCGCTCACGCTGGAGACGCGTTGAAGCACGGTCGACCAACCACGATGCAATCCGTGCGATTCGACCAACTGGACAGAGCGCAGGAGGCCGTCATTCGAGCCGAACGTGCTATCACGGACTGCCTATTGAATTACCGCATCGCACGAAACGTAATCGGCATCCCGCCCCTCGGAATCTTCAGCGGTCTAGATGCGCCGTACTCGACGAATGAAGCCGAGAACGCAATGCACGCGTGCTGGGATCAGTTGGAGACGCAGCGCGAAGGATGGAAGGACGGAATATGGAAAAGACTCACCGGTCCTTCACAATAAAGGGCGAGATTCGGTGGACACTGAAAGACTGCTCACCGGGAAATCAGAGCGTAGTGCTCTGAGCGGATTGTCGGCCATCCGGAAACGATTCAGCCTTAAGTAAGGGCTTATATCGCGCAGCCCCCTCCCTCACGGTCGGGGTTCTGTTTCGCGCGCATCCTCGGGCGGCGGACTTGTCAGTCCGCCCGCGTGTTCACCGTCAGTGGCCGCTGCGCCTCGTAGGCCGCGATTGCCGCTTCCTGTTGCTGGATGTAGCCCAGCTCGTCCATGCCTTCGAGCATGCATTGCTTGGCAAATGCATCGATGGGAAACGAGGCTTTCGATCCATCGGGCATTGTCAGCGTCTGCGAGGCGAGATCGACCGTAACGGTTGCAGCCGAATTCTTGGCAACGACGTCAAATAACGCCACATGCGTCTCGTGCGGCAAGACAATCGGCAGCAACGAATTCTTCAATGCATTGCCGCGAAAAATATCCGCAAACGAAGTGCTGATCACGGCCCGGAAGCCGTATTGCGTCAGCGCCCAGGGCGCATGTTCCCGCGAACTGCCACAGCCGAAGTTATCGCCCGCGAGCAGAATCTGCGCGTCGCGCCCTTCGGGCCGGTTCAGAATAAAGTCCGGCTTGGGCTTGCCGTTTTCGTCGTAGCGCCAGTCCTGAAAAAGCTGATCGCCCAATCCCGCCTTCGATGTCGTTTTCAAAAATCGCGCCGGGATGATCTGATCCGTATCGATATTGTCGATCGGCAGTGCCGCTAGGCGGCTGGTAAACGGTTTGAATTTTTCCATGGGTTGTCGCTCCTAGCAAGCGTCGACAGGAGTGTCGACGCGGCACGCACGAGTGCGTGCGCCACGATTAGAGAATTGTTCGCACATCGGTGACGACGCCGGCGATCGCGCTTGCCGCAGCGGTCAGAGGGCTGGCGAGAAAGGTTCGCCCGCCCTTGCCTTGCCGGCCTTCGAAGTTCCGGTTACTGGTCGAGACGCTGTATTGGCCCGGCTGCAATTGATCGCCATTCATGGCGATGCACATCGAGCAGCCCGCCTCGCGCCATTCCGCGCCAGCCTCTTTGAAAATCCGGTCGAGACCCTCCGCCTGCGCCTGTTTCTTCACTTCCTGCGACCCCGGCACCACCATCACGCGTACCTTCGGATTCACCTTGCGGCCTTTCAAAATCTCCGCCGCCGCCCGCAGATCGGAAATGCGCGAATTGGTGCAGCTTCCGATAAACACCACATTCACCGGATGGCCCAGCAGCGGCTTACCCGAGGCCAGATCCATGTAGCGCAGCGCTTTATGCAAGGTTTCGCGCTCCAAGGGATCGTTGAGCGATGCCGGATCGGGAACCGGCGCCGTAATCGGAATGCCCATCCCGGGATTGGTGCCGAAGGTGATCATCGGTTCGAGTGCGCCGGCGTCGATATCGATGCGTTTGTCGAATGGCGCGCCCGCATCGGTCGGCAGCGTGCGCCAGAACGCGACCGCGCGGTCCCAATCTGCGCCTTTCGGTGCATACGGCCTGCCGGCGAGATACTGATACGTCGTATCGTCCGGCGCGACCAAACCGGCCCGCGCGCCGCCCTCGATCGACATGTTGCAGATCGTCATGCGCTCTTCCATCGAGAGCGAGCGAATCGTCGAGCCTGCATATTCAAACACGCAGCCCGTTCCGCCGCCGATGCCGATGCGCGAAATCAGGTTCAGGATGATGTCCTTCGCGCCGACGCCCGGCTTCAGCGCGCCCTCCACGCGTACTTCATACGTCTTCGAAGGCGATTGCAGCAGACATTGCGTTGCCAGCACATGCTCGACCTGACTGGTGCCGATGCCGAACGCCAAGGCGCCGAAGGCTCCATGCGTCGCCGTATGGCTGTCGCCGCAAACGACCGTCATGCCCGGCTGCGTCAATCCTTGTTCGGGCCCGATGATGTGCACGATGCCTTGCTTCGCGCTGTGCGGTCCGAAGCAGGGAATGCCGAAATCGCGGCAGTTCTTCTCGAACAGATTGATCTGCGCTTCGGCGGTCTTGTCGAGAATGGGCAGCGAGCGGTCCGTTGTCGGAATGCTGTGATCGGTTGTGCCCACCGTGAGATCCGGCCGCCGGACCTTCAGCCCGCGTTCGCGCAGTCCGGAAAAGGCCTGCGGCGACGTGACCTCATGCACCAGGTGCAGGTCGATGTACAACAGCGGCGGCGCGCCTTCGCGCTGCGCGACGACATGGTGATTCCAAATTTTCTCAATGATTGTGTGCGGCTTGGCCGCCCCATTACCTTCTGTCATAAAAGTTCTACACTCCTACCGCGCGCCCGGCAATCGCCTCGCACACTGCGTCTCCTACCTCTCTGGTGCTTGCGGCCTTGCCTGCGGGTTTCAGGTCTGCTGTTACACGCCCGCCCTCCAAAACCTGCTCGATCGCGCGATTCACCGACCGCGCTTCTTCGGTCAATCCGAAAGTGTATTCGAGCATTGCGGCGACCGAGCTAATGGCGCCGAAAGGGTTGGCTTTATTCTGGCCGGCGATGTCGGGAGCCGATCCATGCACCGGCTCATAGAGACCGGCCTTGTCGCCGATCGAAGCCGAGGGCAGCATTCCGATCGAGCCCGCCAGCACCGCCCCTTCGTCGCTCAAAATGTCGCCGAACATGTTTTCCGTCAGGACGACATCGAAGCGCTTCGGATTCAAGACAAGCTGCATAGCGCAGTTATCCACTAAAAGGTGTTCCAGCACGACATCGGGGTACTGTGCCGCCACTTCACTCACCACGCGCCGCCAAAGCTGCGAGTTTTCGAGCACGTTCGACTTATCTACGCTGGTCAGCTTTTTCCGCCGTTTCCGCGCAAGCTGAAACGCCCTATGCGCCACGCGCTCGATCTCGGGCCGGGTGTAGACCATCGAGTTCACCGCGCGCTCTTCCGCGCCCGAGCCCGAAATTCCGCGCGGCGTTCCGTAATACAGGCCGCCAGTCAACTCGCGCACAATGATCATGTCGGTTCCGTCCACCAACTCATTCTTGAGCGGTGAGGAATCGAGCAGCGCTCGATAAGAACGCACCGGCCGCAAATTCGCATACACATTGAGGGCTTGGCGAATTCCCAACAGGCCGCGCTCGGGCCGCTTCTCGGGCGGCGC
>JBOGMI010000520.1:0-2643 GCA_050746645.1 Bryobacteraceae bacterium
GACGTATCGGCGTCGCCGATAGCCAGCCCGCGCCGGCGTCGGCTTTTCAGGTTTTTCTGACGCGCGTGGCCTCTCTCGATACGCGCCAGGCATCGAAGCCTCAGCTTGCCTGGAAAATCGCCGGGCGCGGCAGCGTTCCTCCGGCTCGCATCGACGATGCCACGCCCACCTTTGCCGAGATGTCTGTCCCCGGCACGTCGTTCAACGGCGAATGGGACGACCGTGGGCAATCCGGCCCGGAGCCAAACGCCTTTATCGAGGCCGCGAATCGGTTCGCCGCGGCACAGCTCGATCTGCACGCGCGGTATGCCGAGATCGCGAATCTGGCGCCGCTTGCGGAAGCGATGCAGCGTCTAAACCAGGAATTGGCGGGTATTCAGAACAGGTCGAACACCTGCCTTTTGTGCCTCGGCTGGGGCAGCGGGTTTGTTTCGAAATCCGCTTTCCCCGATACCGGCCAGGAATCCTATCGCAAGATCCTGCGCGCCGTGCCCTCCATCGGCAGATCGCTGCGCGAAGGCGTACTGTTTCCGAAAACGCGCCGCGTGATTTTCCTCGGCGGACGCCCGGCTACGCTTCCGGGCTGGGTAAGGCTGGAATTGGGATCTTAGCCGTTTTTCACCAAATCACCCGCAGTCCTTTGTACTTGCGGAATTGGCGATCGCAGGAAACGATCGGAAGATCCTCGCTCAACGCGACCGAGATAATGAGGCGATCGAACGGATCCTTGTGGTGCACTGGCAGTGTAAATAGCTGCTCCGCGTGATGGCGGCGAACCGGATACGACGAAATGAGAGCGTTGCTGCAGATTTTCGACAGCTCGTTCTTGGTTAGATCAAGCTTCCCAAGCTGGCACTTGATGGCGATTTCGACTTCGGAAGCCACGCTGAGCAGGCGCTCCGCCTCCGGATCTTCCAGGATATGCCGCACCCGCGCAGGCATCGCTTCGAAGCCGCCATGCGCGCTAAGATCAACAACTACATGGGTGTCCAGCAGAAATCTTCCCGGCATCAGACGTCGCCGGCAAGCCACGCCTCAATATCTTCCTGGGGCCGCGCCCAATCGGGATCGATGACGACCTTTTTATTCCCAAGCACCCCGAAAACAGGCTTGCGCCGAACCTCGTCTCTCTTGCGCACGATCTCCACTACGGGAATGCCGCGTTTCGTGATGGTGACACGTTCGCCGGCTTCGGCCTGCTTGATCAGCTCAGGCAGTCTATTTTTAGCTTCGGCCACACTATAGGTCATCGTGTCCAGTATAGCTATTGTGATAGCCATTTTCAACGCGCATTCGCGGCGGCGCCAAAATTTGAGCGCGGCATCCATCTTTCGATGGAGTTCAATTCCCATCCGGCGGTGCAAGACAGAGCACACCATCCGCTGGTACTCTCCTTGCAGCGAATCTCGTCCAATGGGGAAAAGTGTTGCTTGGTGTTCTCTATTCTTTGCCCTTTTCGTAGCCGGAAAACGATATTGAATCTCCTGCGTTTGGGCAGATCTTACAGGCAAGTCCGCCGCGATTGTTACAGTTAGCTTTGAAGTTTTTGTTTTAGGAAGATCCCAGCATGGAACCTATGTTTTTAAAAGACGTCGAGCAGCATCGCGGAGACGATAACTATTCGCGCACGATCGACATGATGCGCCAGGCGGGACAGGACTATCCGCAGATCCTGCACATGTTCTCCTACAAGATCGATGCAACCGTTCACCTGGAGCGATTTACTCAGGAGATTCTGCGCGGGCCTGCTCCGCTAAGTCCCGGAACGCGCGAACTCATTGCTGCTTACACATCGAGCCGCAATCAATGCCCGTTTTGAACGAAAGCTCACGCCGCGGTCGCGGCGGAATTGCTGGGCAGCGCGGAGTTGGTGGAGAACGCATTGAAGGACATCGAAACTTCCCGGCTGTCCGATGCGGAAAAGGCTTTGTTTCGCTTTGTTCGCAAAGTCAACGAAGACTCGGTCTCGATTCAGCCGGCGGATATCGAAACGCTGCACGCGGCCGGGTATACGGACGAAGCGATTTACCGCGCGATTACCGTGTGCGCGCTCTTCAACTTTTACAACCGCTGGATCGACGCAAGCGGCGTGCATCCGATGAGCGATGAAGCGCACCGGGCGGGCGGAAAACGATCGGCCATTTATGGATACTCCCGCAGCTCTCAGTCCCCGCCACAATCTCCTGCGGACAAGTGACCCAAAGAACCGCCAGCGAATTTTAGTCCTGATTACCGCCTGCTGCGGAGTATTTGCCGGTTTTGGCTCCTTAAGCCTGCTGACTCCGCACCTGGGGCATTTCTTCGGCATCCTCTTGATTCTAGGAGTTGTTGGCAATGGCACGACATTACGAGGTTCTGGGCGGGATGATTCTGGTGCTTGGCATTCCGCTCGCGGCGCTGTTTCTGCGCGAACCGGAGCCACATTTTTACAAAAAGACACAATATGTAGTTGCGTTTTGATTGCGGATACCATATACTGATTTCAGTTGCCGGTTCGCCTCTGTAAGTGGCGACCAAAAAGGGAACCCGGTGCGAATCCGGGACTGCCCCGCAGCGGTAAGCAGGAACGACCGCCGCATTCAAAGCACTGGCTTTGTAAGAAGCCGGGAAGCCGCGGCTAGTAGGATTGAGTAACTCGCCTGT
>JBOGMI010000521.1:0-6015 GCA_050746645.1 Bryobacteraceae bacterium
AGCAGCTCCAACGTGTCGAAAGGCTTGGTGAGATAGTCGTCGGCCCCGAGCTTAAGTCCCACGACCTTATCCACCACTTGATCGCGCGCGGTAAGCATCAGGATCGGCGTCGACACACGATGCTGCCGCAGATCGCGGCAGATATCGAAACCGCTCTTGCCTGGCAGCATCAGATCCAGGAGGATGAGATCGCAGCCTCCGGCGAGTCCCATCGCAAGCCCTTGCTCTCCCTGCGTTGCGGTCTCCACTTCGTAGCCTTCTTTGATCAGGCGGTCTCTCAAAGTAAGCACCAGCCCTGGCTCATCTTCGATGAGAAGGATCGTCCTTTTTTTCATGCAATCAGGCCTTTCGCTCCACCGGCAGGCTCAAAGTAAATTGACTGCCCTTTCCCATTGTGCTTTTCACCGTAAGCCGCCCGCGCATCGCTCTGGCGATTTTCTGCGCAAGTGCCAGCCCGAGGCCCGTGCCGTGAATTTGCGCTTCGGTGGCGTTTACTCCGCGATAGAACGGTTCAAAAACGTGCGGCAGATCGCGTGCCGGAATGCCGATCCCGCGATCTTCCACACTGATCACGACCTGCTCTTTGCGGCGCGCATGCTGGCGCAAGGCTCGGATGCGCAGCCAGCGCGCCTCGCCGCCATAACGGATCGCATTCGACACCAAGTTCTGGATACATTCGGTCAGCGCGGACGGATCTCCTACGACTCGCGGCAGATCCTTCTCGATGTCCTTTTCCACCATGACATTTTGAGACTGAATTTCGGATCGCACATTCGCGACCGCGGTGTCGATGACCGCGGCGACGTCGAGTGGCTCGCGCCGATACACGCGCCGGCCTCCCTGTCCGGCCGCAAACGAGAGCACTTCGTTCACGATATGCGAGAGCCGCCGGCCCTGATCCCGAATCAGACTCCCGTATTCCCGCACTCGTTCCGAACCGGCCAGCATGCCGTCGGCCAGATTGTCGGCCGCCGAGCAGATGACCGTGAGCGGGGTGCGCAGTTCGTGTGAGACTCCGGCGACAAAATCGATTTGCGCCCGGGCCAGGCGATGGGCCGACTGAGCCGAAACGACTACTAGAGATAGAGCCACGGCCAGCAGTAGCAGAACGCCAAAGCTAACCACGAGGTTCCGGCGATGCAGAGCGCGAACCGCAGATTCTACCGAGCCGGAACTGCCCCAAACCACCAGCTTCCATTGCTGCCCGGGCGAAGCGAGCCTCGCCAACGGGAAATATCTCCTCCCGTTGCGTTCCCGATCCATTACAGGATCGAAAGCATCCGTTTCCGGCTGAGGAACCAGATTAGCGACGATATCTCCGGTTGCGGGTGTCCGGCCCGCAATCGAAGGGCTCGATCGGTAGAGTGCCGTAACCGGATGTTCTCTGTCAATGACGGCCACCGTGTAGCGGGAACTCGCGGAGGGTCCAAAATATCTCGCCGTGAGCTCCGGCGCGAGCCTGTGCCAGAGGAAGTTCGAGCTGAGCTGCACAATGGCGCATCGGGAACGGCGGTCTGACGGTATTTGAAAAGGATGAATCAGGGTATGGCTTTGCTCGTCCAGAATCCAGCGCGGGCCGGGAGAATCCTCCGAGAGAGCCGCCGATCGAACCCGGTGGAGGCGGCTTCGCAGGCCCGCGAATTCCGGCGGCCACTGCGCCGGCCCGAATTTCTCGCTGATCGGGTTCAGCCGCAGCAGCCGGCCGCGTGGCGCATCCCAGACGAAGAGATCCGCGATGATCGCCGGATAAGCCGACGCGTTTCTCCAGTCGTCGTAGCGGTCGGAGTAAGCGGTGAGCACCGCGGTTTCCGGTCCTGTTTCAGGCACGCGAAAGGCCCAGCAGATGCGCAAGAGCTGCAGGTAAAAGTCACGCTGGAACCGGCTGACGGCCGTATCCAAGTTAGCCCGCAAACGATCGCGGTCCGCGTGGCTGACCTGATCGGTCCAGTGAATTTGCAGCGCCGCCAGCGCGATCAGGATGAGCACCAGCACAAAGACAACTGCCGTCGAGAGCGCCGGCTGCCGGGATGGAACTCTCATGTCGAGGCACCTGCCGCGCGGGTGAAATTAGCGTTCAGCCGTCGGCTGCTTCACCGTAAACCGCCAGACCGATGCCGGAGGCAGATTCAGCCAGACACGTCCCAGGCGCTCTGCTTCCAGCCCCAGCCTTCGGCTCGGAATCGGACAGCCCGCGGCATACGTGTATTGAATCAACTGGCCTTGGCGTGCCAGCACATCGACCATCGCGCGCACATTCCGGATCCGGTCGTCGAGCGCCAGGTTGCGCAGCGGCAAGCTGGAGACGACGCTGTTCACTTTCCCGACGGATTCGCTGGAAAGGATGCGGTCCAGGTGAACCGCCTCGCCGCAGCGCACCCGCACTGCCGGGAATTGCCGCCGCAGAAACTTTACCATCGATGGATCGCGCTCGACGATGAGCAGCCGATCTGGGTGAACGTTTCTTTCGAGCAGTGCGCGGGTGACCGCTCCGGTCCCGGCGCCGACCTCCAACACCAGCGGGTTTGCCGGATCCACCGGCGACGCCATGAGCTGCGAGAGTCTGGGCGAACTGGGCGCCACCGCTCCCACGGCTTTTGGGTTCAGCAGCAGGGAGCGGAAAAATACCAGGCGGGCGGGAGGTGTGAAAGTCATGAGCCTACCTGAGGATAACCGATGAACTCACAAAAACTACCGTTCGCTCTATAAATGCAGCTCTTCGCCGATCTCGCGCACGGCAATGCGCCCGGGCTCGCGGCCTGCCGCGCTCACGATACGTTCAATCGGTTCGAGCCGCGGTTCGCGGCCCAATTGGAAGGTTTGGTGATGAACCGGCAGCACGCGCTCCGCCCCTGCGTCGTTCGCCATGGCCCAGGCTTGATCCGGATTGCAGTGGACTCGGATCCACGGATCATACGCGCCAATCGGCATAATCGCCAGGTCCAGCCGCTTCGACGACCGAAGCTGCCGGAACGAGTGCGTGTACGCCGTGTCTCCTCCAAATACGACGCGAAAGCGGTCCGTCTCCAGCAGGTAACCGTTATATCCGCGATAGATGTCGCTGCGAAACCGGGCGCCCCAATGCGCTACCTCAAACGCCGTCACCTTGGCCGGTCCCACCCGGGCGCTCTCGTTCCATCTCAGCTCGTGAACCTGCGCGTAATGACCAACCCGCAGCAGATCCGAGGTCTGGTCCGCCGCGATTACGTGTGTGCGCCGGTTTTCCAGGCTGCGTAAACTCGGCAGGTCGAAATGGTCCATATGAGCATGCGAGAGCAGGACCAAATCCACCGGAGGAAGATCGTCGAGCGGCGCTGCGACATCCACCAGCCGCTTGATGCCTACCGTGAGCGATCCGATATTTAATCCAATGCGCGCGCTGAAGACCGGATCGGTCACCACCGTGAAGCCATCGAACATCAGCAGCACGGTCGAGTGCCCGAGCCACGCCGCATGAAATCCTTTGCGCGGCCAAAGCTTCGGCTGCGGCACCCGGGGCGGGGGGAGGCTTTCGCGCTTGTAATCCCGCGAGATCTCGCGAAAAAATGCCGGTGCGGCCCGGCGCAGGAATCTGGCGGTTTCGGGCGCTCGCATCAAACGCTCGGAGACTCTGGGCGGATAACCCGGGCGTTGCATGCGGCCGCGCGTTGTTCGTCTGATTGCGATAAAAACCCTCCCGTCATAATTAGACGCATATAGCGCGATGACGATACCTGACCCATCGCTGGTGCTTTTAATCGGAGCCGCAGGCGCCGGAAAGTCTACTTTCGCACACATGCATTTTCGTTCCACCGAAATCCTGTCCGCGGACCAATGCCGGGCGCTGGTTTCCGACGATGAAAACGACCAATCGGCCACTCAGGCGGCCTTTGACGTGCTCCGCTGCATTCTCTTTCGCCGGCTGCGGCTCGGGCGGCTCTCCGTGATCGATGCGACCAATGTCCAGCGCAGGGCGCGCCGGTCGCTGATCAAAATAGCTTGGCAATACAACGTGCCCGCGATCGCGGTTGTTCTGAATCTCGCTGAGAGCATTTGTGTGCAGCGAAATCTCTCCCGGCCGGAACGCTGCGTTCCGCTGCACGCCATCTGGGCGCAGCACGCTGAGTTGCGGCGCTCGCTTCCGAATCTCTCCGCCGAAGGTTTTCAAGAGGCCTGGATTCTCAACACCACGGAAGAAATAGATGCAGCGCGAATCGACAGAATCCCGACCGTTCCTCGGGGAATTTAGCTGTTAGCTTTTAGCCCTCCACTGCCGGGGCGGTTGCGGCGGCGGAAAAGACCTGGTTGAGAGAAGAAAGATCGAAATCAGGGGGCAGCATTTTGGCCAGAGCGTCCCCAAGCTTCATTTCTTCGCGTTGTTTGCGCAACTTGGCGGTGGCCATCTGGATGGCGTGCTTTTCGACTTTGCGCGATTCTTCGGCCTCGGCGCGTTTTTGCGAAGCAAAGCCAATTTCGGCTAACTGCCGTGCTTTCTTGCGTTTCTGAAGCTCGGTGGAGGCACGCTGATAGGCGCGGTCGTGCGCGGCGTGGTAGCGCATGTAAAGTTCGAGGGGTTGAAGCTCGACCTCGACGGGAATGTCGCCGTTTTTGACCTGCTCGGGAGTTTTCGGCTGGAGCGAAAAGCAGTGATTCTGCGCACGCAGGGCACGTTTGGCGACCCAGGTGTGTTCGGCCATTTTGACGACCAACTCGATTTCGGCCTGGCCGACGGGTTGTTCGTCTTCCATGAGCTTGTTCAGGAAGGCGTCGAAGTTTTCCTGCTTCTCGACTTCTTCAAGGACGCGGAATTTGGAGCAGAGGCCGTGTTTGACGCCATTTTGCGCGACTTTGGCCTTGGTCTCGACGGACTTGGGGCCACACGATTTTTTTGCGTTGCGGCGATTGGCCGCGATTTGTTTGGCAGTAGCCATGGTTTGATCCAGTGTGTTGGGGTGGGCGTGCGGGAGGAGAGGGAGCGCGCGGTTAAGGCGCTGGATCTAAAGGGAAAAGAGACTTAAAAAAGTGTGACTCAAGTCCGGGCGGCAGATGACGAGGCATCGCGTCTTTAGCGAATAGAAGCTTTTTCGCGCACCAGCTTCACCTGGAACAGCTTGGGCCAAAGTTTTCCGGTAAGGAAGAGACGATCGCCCTTGGCATCGTAGGCAATGCCGTTCAGGACATCGACCGGCTGGGTCTCATCCGCCGGTGTGAGCAGTCCCGAGGCATCGATCCAGCCGACGACGCGGCCGTCTGCGGGCGAGATCCGCACAATGCGATTGGTTTGCCAAACGTTGGCGAAAATCTCGCCGCGCACCCATTCGAGTTCGTTCAGGAAGCGGATCGTCCCCGCGCCGTCGTGGACCGTAATCCGCCGCGTTTCCCGCAGCGTGCGCGGATCGAGGCAGCGAATCTGATCCGTACCGTCGCTCATGAAAATCTCTCTGCCGTTGTTGGTCAGTCCCCAACCCTCGCCCGTGTAGGAGAACTTATGCAAGAGATCAAAACTCGGCTCCGCATAAATAAAGCCGGTATGCGATTTCCAAGTTAGCTGATCGATCCGGCCATCGAGCACGGTAATGCCTTCGCCGAAATAGCGCGCCGGGAGATGGATCTCGCGCAGCACCTTGCCGGTTTCGAGATCCTCTTTACGCAGCATGGAGCGCCCGTACAGCCCGGTGCTCTCGTATAAGAAGCCGCCGCGATATTCGAGCCCCTGTGTGAAGGCGCGCCGATCGTGCGGATAGGCATGGACCACGCGGACGCGATATTCGGGAATACCGCCGCCCGCCGCATAGCAGCTCGCCACGGCGGCCATCGCCAGCAGCAGGTACCGTCCTATGATGTAGCCCATGAGCTCGAAAAGCGCCCAACGGGCGCGTGCAAGGGAACTCGCCGCCCAGTATATCGAGAAGCGCGATCCGACCGGCTGGTTCGAACCGCTGTACCGGGAAGCTCGCTCGGGAAGAGTTACCATTCCCTGGGCCGACGGAATGCCGAATCCGAACTTAACGGAGTTTTGGGCGCAGAAGAACATCGCGA
>JBOGMI010000522.1:0-6998 GCA_050746645.1 Bryobacteraceae bacterium
ACTTCAGTTCCGCGATCCCGCCGACGTCTTCGGGGTCCGGGCCGAGCACATCGACCGCCTGTGTTTCGATCAGATCCTTAAAGTTCTCTCTGAGATAGATCTCTTCTCCGGTGTGAATCGGAGTCGCGGTGCTGTCGGTGACCTGCTTGAAAACCTGGGCGTTTGGGTAAGGCGTGTAGTCGCCTGTAATCAGGTCTTCCAACCATGCGAGATGGAGAGGTTCGACCGCTCGCCCAAACCGGATGGCGTCCTTAGGTGTCCAGCCAGGTCCAGTGTCCAGAGCAAGGCCGACATCCTTGCCCAGAGACTTCTTGGCGGCTTCAACGCAGGCAATAACATGGTCGAAACCGCGTTCCGTCATCCGCCCGCGATCCATGTACCCCGCGGCCGGGCCGTGCCAATGCTCGCCGTACCAGGCGTCCGGGATGGCAGTCATCATGGCATCGTTATGAAAGCCGACGGGCATCTTGACCAGCGTGTAGCCTTCTTTAGCCTCTTTCATTTTGCTCGCAGCCTCGGCGTAATCCTGCGGCTCGCGGAGTCGCATGCGTACGTTGTTTTCGGAGTTTCCATAGGGGCGGACGCGGTCGCGGATTTTTCCACCCAGCAGCTTATAAACCGGCAACCCGGCGGCTTGTCCGGCGATATCCCAGAGCGCAATCTCAATCGAGCTGACCGCTGCGCCCCAAGGCTTAGATGCCCCCATCCGGCGGATCTTCAACATCAACTTCGCCACATCCCTCGGGTCTTCGCCCACCAGGTATCTCTTGTAAAAGAGCACCATCGGTTTGAGATAGGGCTTGGCGGACTCCGCCTGGCTGTAGCCGGAAATACCTTGGTCGGTAACGATTCGAATCGTCGGGTTACGGCCTATGATTGCGCATTTGAGATCCGTGATCTTCATGGGTCCGTTCGCTGCCCGTGTTTGCGCGCTACCTTGACTGAGCGCAGCTTCTGCCAGCAGCGTTCCGCCAAGCAAGCCTGCCGATGCCTTGAACATTCCACGGCGATTCCATTTCGAGTCGTTTTCGTCTTGCATTGCGTTTGATTATCTCTTTTCTAAATTCAGATTTTGTTTGAAGCGGAGTGGCCCGAATCTCAGCACCCGGTGACTAAGGTCGCGCTCAATCGAAGAAATCGCGGTCCTCTTCTCTAAGGTGTGCCTTAGCTGCCCTGACGTTGAATGTTAGACCCAGGCCCGGTTTGTCCCAGACTTCGATGAAGCCTTTCTTGACGACCGGATCCGGCAAACCCTCGACAATGTCATACCACCAATCCGGCTGGCCCACCGCATATTCGAAGGCGATATAGTTTTGCGGCAGCGTTGCGCCCATGTGCACTTGCGCGGCAACCCCGAACAAGCCATCGAAAATTCCGTGCGGAGCCACCAGGATGCCGTGAAGATTAGCGTATTCGGCGATCCACTTCAGTTCCGCCATCCCGCCGACGTCTTCGAGGTCGGGGCCAATCACATCGACGGCCTGCTTTTCAATGAGGTCCTTGAAATTCTCCCGAAGATAGATCTCCTCTCCGGTGTGAATCGGAGTCGAAGTGCTGTCGGTGACCTGCTTGAAAACCTGCGCATTGGGGTAAGGCATGTAATCGCCGGTAATCATGTCTTCGAGCCATGCGAGATGCAGCGGTTCCATGACTCGCGCAAACCGGATGGCGTCCTTGGGTACCCAGCCCGGTCCGCAGTCCAGAGCGAGGCCCACGTCCTTGCCCAGAACCTTCTTGCTGGCTTCGACGCAGGCGACGACGTGGTCGAATCCGCGCTCCGTGAGAAGGCCATAATCGGGATGCGGCCATCCGTGACGTGGTTGGTCATACCAGGCATCTGGGACGGCGGTCAGCATTTCCGGATGATGAAACGCGACAGGCTGCTTGGTCAGCGTATAGCCCTCCTTAGCATCTTTCACTCTCGCTGAGATCTCGGCGTAATCCCGCGGCATGCGCGGGTGTATGGGCACGTTATTAATAGAATTTCCATAGACGCGGACGCGGTCGCGGATTTTTCCTCCCAACATCTTATAGACCGGTAAGCCGGCGACTTGCCCGGCGATATCCCACAGCGCGACCTCGATCGCGCTGACCGCCGCACCCCAAGGCTTGAATGCCCCCATCCGGCGGATCTTCAGCATCACTCGTGCGACGTCCGTCGGATCTTCGCCGATTAGGTATCTCTTATAAAAGAGCACCATCGGCTTAAGATACGACTTGGCGGACTCCGCCTGGCCATAGCCGGAAATGCCCTGATTGGTGACGATGCGAACCGTTGGGTTACGGCCTATGATTGCGCATTTGAGGTCTGTGATCTTGATCGATCCATTCCCCGCCCGTCTTCCGGCGTTGCTCTGACTCGGTTCTTGGCGGGCGAGCCCGGAGGCGTCTGCTAGCAGCGTTCCGCCGAGCAATCCTGCCGATGCCTTAAACATTCCACGTCGATTCCACTTCGAGTCGTTTTCGTCTTGCATCGAATTGCTAATCTCTCCTCTTTTTCAAGCGGTTTTCTCAGAACGTAACCTTAATTGCCGCTTCCAAATCGCGGTTATCGCCGATGGTGCTGGTGATCGCGGTTGAGGTGGCAGCAGGGTCACCTGGGTTGATGCTCGTATGCGGGAAGCCCATTTGCGGATGATTGAACGCGTTAAATGCTTCCAGCCGGGCCTGCAAATTCACGCGCTCGCGAATAGCGAAGTTTCTCTGCGTGTACAGGTCGAAATTGAAAGTACCGGGCGCGCGCAGGATTCCCCGGCCCGAGTTCCCGTAGCGGTAGGCGGCCTGTGAGCAAACGCCATTCACCAGAGGCACCTGACACGGCTCGGCGAAAGCAGTTGGGTCAAACCAGTGCGAATAATCGGGACTGGAGAGCTTTCCTGAGGCGATCCGATCCGGCCAGCAGTGCGAAGCATTGTTGGGACAACTGCCGGACATATTCCCCACGGTGAACGGAAGTCCGCTCTGAATCGTTGCAATACCACCCAATTGCCATCCCCCGACAATATAAGAGAGCGGTCCCCGCTTGAGCAGCGCTCGCCCGTGGCCAAAGGGTAAGTTCCAAACCACATTTCCTACAAAGCGCTGAGGAATGTCAAACCCTGACGGGCCATGTCCGGCAGCGAGATCGGTAATAGTTTGCGGATTGCCCACGGCGCCTCCGCCGCTGGCCGCGGTTCCACCGTAATCCAGCGATTTCGACCAGGTATAGCTCAACAGAAACTGTATGCCCGCCGAGTAGCGCTTGGTAAATTTGGCGGCGAGGGCATGATAAGTGGAGCTGTTCGACGGGCTGAATTCGGAGATGCTGCGGAACGTAGGAATGGATGGGATCGTCACCCGCAGATCGGACGGAATACTGGATGGGCCGGGCTCGACTTCCTGCGGATTCTCGCCGTACATCAGATGCACGCCGCGGCTACCGGTATATGCCAACTGCGCCATCATGCTTTTCCCAATCTGATGCTCCACATCGAAGTTCCAGGTTTCGTAATACGGTGTCTCGTTCGTAAATGACTGCCCGAGAACGCTGGGATTGGCGGCCACCAATGCAGCGGTTGTCATCGGCTGCACCGGTACCGGAGCCGTAAACGGGTCGTTGATCATCGGGATGGTGGACATTGACGTCCCTAATGGAAATTGCGGTATTACTGGCGTGTTCTGCGAAATTGTATAAGGCACCTGCTGGCCCAGGAAATTGGACCCCGAGGTCTGCTCCGGGAAATACGACATCGAGAAGCCACCGCGGATCACGGTGCTTCCGGTTCCAGTCACGTCGTACGCGAATCCGAGATGCGGGCTGAAATTGTTCCAGCGGGTCTGTATGTCTGCCGCTCTCGTTGCATTCACTCCCGCATAGAGCAGCGTTAGGCTGGAAAGATCGAAATTGGTCAGCCGGTTGCGTTCTTCCGTATATGGCATAAACAGGTCCCATCGCAGGCCGAGGTTCAAGGTCAAACGGCTATTCACTTTCCAGTTGTCTTCCACGTATGCCGCGTGCTCCCAAACCGTCAGATAGTACGGACTTTGTAAAAACCCTCGGCTTGCGCCTGAAGAATTGCCGTTCGCAAGATATCCAAGCAAGAGAGCCGCCAAACCATTGCCTCCCGTTGACGTGGCAGGATCGTTTGTCAAGTTGGTGCCGAAATTTAGTACGCCGCGCGTATTCGTGTTCGTGAATGGAGATACCAAATCTTTGATGATCCGGTATCCAAAATCCAAATTATGATTGCCCTTGGTCCAAGAGAGGTTGTCCGAGATCTGATAAGAGGTCTGGACCGGGTGCGCGGGCAGAAACGACGGCCCTCCGTTCAGAGAAGTGTAGCTACTGAGGCCCGGCACATTCGAGATGTTAATGGTCGGGATTCCTGTGGTGAACTGGCTGATATTGATTCCTTCGATCCCCAATGAAGTAGCGCCATCGTGACCGAAATCGGATTGTTTCGTAAATGGATTCGTCCGCGCATATCCGGCGATAAACTGATTGACCATGACGGGCGAAAAGATGTGGGTTTCGTTGAAGGCGAACCCGGAGGCCGCAAGCGTATCATCCTTCCCGCCAGCAACAAGTGGGCCGAGATCGAAACGCGATGCCGCGCTCGCCGGCGTAGGAAGGCAGCAGTCGCTCTGGCGTACATCGAAAAGGTTGAATTGTTCGAAGCTGTAGCGGCCAAACATGGAGTCGTTCTGTCCTAGCCTCTGGTCGATACGGAGGTTTCCGCCGTTGTCGTCCGTCACCGTGGCCTCGCTATCTACCCGATTATTCTCGAGACCTGCGCCTGGGATGTTCGGTAGTGGATAAATACTCGCTGCGTTCAAACCCACCTGATTCTGCATGCTTGCGGGGATTGTGTTATTCGGAAAAGCGTCGCGGATTAACTTTCCGGTCGTAGGGTCCACGCGCGTGGTCACCGGATTATAGATCGTCACGGGATTATCGCTGAAATCGCCGATGCGGTCCTGCGCAGTTGGAACTGTGCTGATGGACGTTTGGCCCTTCGACTCGCGCGTGCCGTAATAATCGGCAAAAAAGAACGTATGGTCCTTGATGATGGGACCTCCGAGGGTGGCGCCGAACTGGTTGCGCTGGTAAGGAGGCACTGCCTGAGGAGCGGCGTTGAAATAGTTCCGTGCATCCATGTAGTCGTTACGCAGAAAGTCGAAAAGGCTTCCATGAAACTGGTTGCTTCCGGATTTTGTTTGCGTGATTACGACGCCCGCTCCGCGTCCGAATTGCGCCGAGTAGGTGCCGGTCAATACTTTGAATTCCTGCACGGATTCGACCGACGGCTGCACCATGACGGTATTGAACGTGTATTCGTTGTCCATGATGCCGTCCACCAGCCAGGCATTTGCATTGGCTTGGCTTCCCAAGGCGTTAAAATCGGATGCCGCACGCGGATTAAAGCTGCTCGCTCCGGAGAGGTTCTCCCCGACTTGGCCTGTCGTCACACCCGGAACCAGATACACGAGCTGCGCAAAGTTACGGCCATTGAGCGGCAACTGTGCGACCGAGCGTTCGTTGATCACCTGACCCATTTCCGAACTCTGCGTTTCCACCAAGGGCGCCCCAGCGGTGACCTCGACCGTCTGGCTAACCGCGCCGAGCGTGAGCTTAAAGTTCATTTGCGCTTTCTGGTCCACTTGCAAAGGCACGTTTGCCGAAACCGCGGTCTTGAACCCCTTTGCCGCAACTTGAACGCGATAGGTTCCCGGAATCAGAAAGGGTGCATTGTAACTTCCGCTGCCGTCGGTCTGATAAGTTGAGCTAGTGCCCTTATTGATTTCCGTTACGGTTACTTTCGCGCCGGCAACCGGCGCGCCGCTCGGATCCACAACAGTGCCCAAAATGCTTCCGGCGGTCGCCTGAGCAAATATCGAAGCGCAGAGGAATAAGCATCCGAACGCGAGTACCGAAGCAAAACGAAGCACGCGAGACATAAGATTTACTCCCCCTCGAGAAGTGTTTTGTGGCCTGTTAGGTCAACGATTATTGAGCCTGAGAGCAGTGTACTGCGTTATGACATCTGCGCAACCGCGGAAGGATATCCCATTTCAAATATTTTGAACTGCTCTCCGCGGTTCGGGAGTTCGAGGGCCGTCACACGGCCGCCCGAGTGTACAATCAGTCTGGTTATTGCTAGCGTGGGAGGAGCTGCGTAATGAGGACATCACACAATGGCTAAGTCCAGTAGACGCGAGTATTTAGAAGGGATATTGGCCTCAGTTGCAGCGCTATCGGCGCCTTCCGCTGCGGGAGCGATTCCACGGGACTCCTCGCAATCGAAGACCGATTCGGCGGGGCATCCGCCGTTCACGATGTGCTCGATATGGGGTGATCGGGATCCTGTCCTGGTGAAGCTTTCCAAGCAGATCGGCGTGACGCACGCGATTGCCGGAACAGCGGGCGCATTGCGCCGCGTTCCGCGTTCGCAGTACTTGGATACCGTTGCAAAAATCAAATCCGATTACGAAAAGAACGGTTTGACGATCGCAGGCATCGAGAGCCATCCCGTGCCCGCACAGAAAATTAAGGCTGGGATTCCCGGGCGAGACGAAGAGATTGAGAACTACATTGCGGCTATTCGGGCTCTTGGCAAGGTCGGAATCAATATGGTCTGCTACGATTTTATGGCTGGTATCGACTGGTATCGAAGTGATATGCACGTTCCGGGACGTGGCGGCTGTAAGACGATGTCTTTCAACGTTCATGATGTTCCGTCGGGTCTGACCAAGTGGGGTCGGATCAGCGAACAGAAGATGTGGGACAACATAACATATTTCTTGAAGGCGGTGATTCCAGAGGCGGAGAAAGCCGGGGTAAACATGGCTTTGCATCCAGACGATCCGCCGATTCCGGTCCTCCGTGGTATCCACCGAATTGCGATCAGCCCGGCCGCATACCGCCGCATCATGAATATCGTGCCCAGCCCGGTGAATGGTGCAACTTTCGAGATTGCGCTCTTTCATCTCATGGGCGCGAATCTTGAGGAGATCGCTCG
>JBOGMI010000523.1:0-1484 GCA_050746645.1 Bryobacteraceae bacterium
CTGGATGGGCTGGCGAGTGCGGCCGAGGCGCACGTGCGCGCGCTGCTTAGCGATTAGCTACTCTGGCGCAATCGGATCCTTCGGTCACGTTGCGCTTCCATTTCCCCGTTAAGCGAGGAGCTTACAGGATCCGGTTGGTCATACGAGATGCGCAAGGCAGCGAAATGACCACCTTCACGAGACCGGAGACCATTCCCTGACAGCCGTGGGCGCCACAGCGTCGAACACACCACCGGTGTGAGCCGCGCGTTTTATAGATTGGTCTATGCCCATGGGCCAGGAATCCGCTTTCCGTTTACTCGCACCGCACTGGCGCGTTGTGCTCGCCGCTCTCATGGGCTGGTTCCTCGATGCGTTCGACCAGATGGTGCTGATTTTCCTGCTGGTGCGGCTCTCGCACGAGTTTCACGTCAGCCTTCTGGCCATGGGGTTGGTTCTCACCTTTCAAAGCTGGGGCCGCGTGGTCGGGAATTCGCTATGGGGTTGGGCGGCCGACCGTTGGGGGCGCAAGATCACGTTTATGGCCGGCGTCGTCTGGTTTGCCGCTTGCACCGGCATGTCCGGCCTGGCATGGAGCTACGGGGCGTTGCTGGTCATACAGACGCTGTTCGGATTGGGGTTCGGCGGCGAGTGGACCGCCTCCGCGGCGCTGTTAATGGAAAGCGTGCCTGCCCGCGCGCGCAGCGTCGCTTCGGCCATGATGATGTCGGGCTATGAGATCGGATATCTTGCCGCGGCCGCCGCGAATGCAATCGTTCTTCCCTCCCTCGGCTGGCGCGTTATGTTTTTTATCGGCTTGGCGCCCGCGCTGCTCGCTTTCTTTATCCGGTTTGGCGTGCCGGAATCGCCGGTGTGGCTGCTCACGCGTGGGCAGCCAAAGCCGAAGAAATCGCATTCCCACGTGACTTATGCGGCGGCGCAGGGCTGGCTGTTCATGGCTTTTCTGCAATTTCAAAATGCGGCGATCTATTCATTCTTCCCCGCGTTCTTGGAGGAGGTGCATCACTTTTCCCCCGAACAAGTGTTCCCGTTTGCCGCGACCTATTCCGTGGCATCGCTCATCGGGAAGCCGCTTTGTGGCTGGATCGCGGCGCACCTGGGGCATCGGCCAACCATCGTGGGATACCTCGTGGTGACGATCCCCGGCGCTGTATTGTTTACTTCCACCAGCAGCACGCTAGCCATCTTCGGAGGGGCGTTTGTGATGGGCATCATTGCGAATAGCATTTTCGCGCTGGTGCCGGATTTTCTGTCGCGCCGGTTCGGGTCGATGAATCGCAGCTTCGGCATGGGCGTCGGCTATGCGGTGGCGGCGTTCGGCCAGTCCGTGGCATCGTATGCCGTACCTGCCGTAGCCCGGGGATCGGGTTTGGCGTCCTCAATGGAAATGCTGATTATCTCGAGCACCATCGTAACCGCGCTGATCGCGGCGGCAAAGCCGCGAGAGCTTCCGGGCCTGCGCATGGAAACCGATGCGGAGAACG
>JBOGMI010000524.1:0-5377 GCA_050746645.1 Bryobacteraceae bacterium
AGCTGAAACAGCACGATGCCAAAGCCGCCGAGCAAGTTTTGAAGGAAGCCTGCGCGGCCGATCCGAAGTCGGCCAATCCGCAGATCGCGCTGGGAGATCTTTACATTTTGGAGAAACGGCCAGCCGATGCCGAGGCACAGTTTCGCCGCGCCTTGGCACTCGATCCGAAGAGCGGCCCGGCGCTTATGGATCTGGCTCGTTTGCAGCTTGCCTTGGGACGGACGCAGGAGGCCGAGCAGAATCTCAAGCACCTCTCCGAGCTAGGCGAAGCCCGGTATAAACCGGTCTATGCGGAATTTCTCTACGCGCAAGGCCGGCGCAAAGAAGCGGTGCGCGACTTCGAGAAACTGGCGAAGGCCGATCCCGAGAGTCGCGCCGCCCGCACGCGCCTGGTGGCCGCCTACCGAGCCGTGGGCCGCAGCGCCGATGCCGAAAAGGTCTTGGACCAGGCTTTACGGAAAAATCCAAAAGATTTGGACGCGCTGATGCAGCAGTCGGAAATCTGTTTGGCGACAGGCAAGTATGAGGAGGCGCAAGCGGATCTGAGCGAAGTACTGCACCTGCAGCCGGATTCGGGCACCGCGCATTACCTGCTGGCGAAACTGGACTTAGCGCAAGGAGACCCGCTGAGCTATCGCGCCGAACTCTCGAAAGCTTTGCAGTTGGATCCCAACCTCATCGCAATTCGCCTGGAGCTGGCGCGGAGCCTGATTGGAGACAAGCAGGCTCCGGCGGCTCTGCAACTATTGGATGCGGCGCCTGCGAGCCAAAAAGATCTGCTCCCGGTACTGGAGGCGCGCAATTGGGCTGTTGGGGCCGAGGGCGACCTGAAGAGCATGAAAAAAGGTATCGACGAAGGCTTAGCGCGTCGGCGCACGCCGGAGCTTCTGCTTCAGGATGGGATCTGGCAGCTCCAAACCGGCAAGCGGGCTGCCGCGCGAACTTCTTTTGAAGCCGCACTGAAACTCGATCCCGAGGATGTGCGTGCGCTCTCGCTACTATATGAATCCTATGCGGCACAGAAGCAGACCGCGGCAGCTTTGCAGGCTGCTCAGCAGTATGCCGCGAAAGCGCCGCATTCGGCGCCGGTGCAGGAATTTCTCGGCACGATCTTGCTGAAAAGCGGCCAGCGCGATGAAGCCCGAGCGGCTTTTGTGGCTGCGAAAACCGCAAACCCGAGCTATCTCGAGGCGGATTTCTCTCTGGTGCAAATGGATGTTCTGGATAAGCGGATTCCTGATGCCCAAAAGAGGCTGAAAGCCATCCTCGCAGCTCATAACGGCAACCGCAAAGCCATGCTTTGGCTAGGCAATCTCGACACGATGAGCGGCAACCAAGCCGCCGCGCTGACCGAGTTTCGCCAGGTCGCCGAGGCCGATCCGGACAACGCCCAGGCGCTCAATAATCTCGCCTATCTCCTCGCCGTCTACAAGAAAAAGCCGGACGACGCACTGAAATATGCCCAAAAGGCGGTGCAGATTTCGCCCGACGATCCCAATTTTCTGGATACCCTGGGCTGGGTGATGTACCAACAGGGTCTTTATCCGTCGGCCGTTCAATACCTCCAGCAGGCAGTTACCAATCATGGCTCGGTGGTTTCCCGCTATCATCTGGCGATGGCCTATGCCAAGACCGGAGACCTGGCGCAAGGCCGCAGCACGCTTTCGGCAGCGCTGAAACTGAACCCGAATCTGCCGGAAGCCAAAACCGCCGAACAGATCCTATCCCAGCCGCATTAATAGGCTTCTAGGAGAAACTATGCGATTCCGTGCTCAAGTTTTGGATTTCATTTTGGGAGATTCTGGAAGGCAGAGCGCGGAACTCTGTGAAAATGCACGGCGGCATATAGTGGAAGCGTTTGGCTGCGAACTTGCAGTCATAGGAGCGCTTCTAGTTTATCTACAACGGAGGGATCTTTATGAAGCGACATTCAATCGCCCTCGCGACAGCGGCCGCTTTGGGGTTGTTTATAGTCGGCATGCCGGCGAGCGCGACGACAACGACGGAACTTACGCTGAGCGATGGAGCGGGTAATAGCGTGACGATCGATCAGAGCGGGGCGGTTACTGGGACTGGGACTTTCACCACCATTTCATCCGCCGGTTCAGGGCCGCACGACCTCATTTCGTGGAACGGCTCGGTTGGCGGCTTCACCGTCAATGTCACGACTGGGCGAGGTGGTGGGGCCGAGGTCTACCCTGCTCTTATGAACTTGAACTCGATCGACGTAAATTCCGGAGGGGCCGGTAGCCTGACGCTAGGGTTCACAGACACTGATTACACCGATTTCACAACAGGCTTCAACTTGTCGGCATCGACTACGATAGTGGCCGGCACGGCATTAGGCGGTTCTGCTACCTTTCGCGCGTTAGGTAGTGCATCTAATTCTATTCCGGCGACGACATTGATCGGGAGCCTTGGACCGGTTACTTATAGCAATCCTCCGGGGCCGAGCACGGCTCTGAGCGCGAGCCTCAACCAGGACTTCGCCAACCCAATCGGCACCTCGGGCTCTTTAACCGAACAGATCGCCTTAGCGTTTACTGGGAAGGGTGAGATCGATACGGGATTTACGGTCTCTGCAGTACCCGAGCCTGCCAGCGGTCTCCTACTCGGAAGCCTGCTCTGGGGCGCGGGGCTGCTGTTCCGCAGGAAGATGAAGGCGAGAAACCAGCTCGCGGCTTAAACCCACAAGGTACTTCCTCCTAAGCTCGAAGGCGCCGAATCTGCCAGGCAGGTCCGGCGCTTTTCTTTGTAGCCTAACTAAATCCTACATTCTTCCGGCCGTCGCAAGATTTTCGCGCGATTCCGGCTCTGTTTCTGTTGTCCTGCGGGGGTAGGGCGTAACAGTACTACCGGCAGCCATGGCCGCGTAATGCCTGGGTCTTGGTGACCTTTGCGCCGCAGCGCGGGCATGGAATAAGTTCCGGCTTGCGGCCCGCGCCAATCCGGAACCCTCCCGCAGTCTGGCGCCGCGCCGCGTTGCGCCGTCCGACCTCCGAATAGAGCGCTGCGTCGGGGATCGAAGCGAGCTCCCAGCCCGGTTTGTACTGCATGTCAGTGGGTGCCTCGCAGCAAGCCGGCCACCGAAAGATCCTCGTCGATTCGGGGCCAGTGGATGCCTATGCCGTCGCCGAGCAACTCGTATTCGGCGCGGTCCTCCGCGCTGGCGTCGAACAGGCGCGGAAACCAGACTAGCGGGACCGAGATCGTGCGGCCATCGCTTAGCTCGACAGTCAGACTGGATTCGTCGGTCTTAACCGTAACAGCGAGCGGCTCTTCTATAAAGCTAACCGGCAAAATACTCATTCCACGCCTCCAGAAATAGCGCTTGGTTCTGGCGAACGATGCGATGCAGATTGCCGAGCGTCGGGTCGTCGAACCTCCGACTACGCGCTAGCCTCACTGGGTCCAGCCAGAACTTCGCGCATAGCCTCGCTGCTTCGTCACATGAATGTGGGCCGGCTCGTTCCGTTACTGAAGAAGGAAAACCGGAACCCCTCCACTCGAAGCACCGTAGGCACGGTTCTATTTTATCAAGCTGTTTGATTTTGTCAAAGCGGTTGCTATGGAAACTCCTTCGTCTTCTCGCACTCGGCGTTTCTGCCGCCTTTTCTCTTGTCGCCATGCTGAGCATCCACCTTACGCTTCCGGCTTCCATGAGAAGGCCGGCCGGTGTCAAGGGAATTTCTCAAAATTCCTCACTTCTATCTACCCGTCGTTCAGAATGAGAGTGGCAGAGGAAGCGGAGGCGGGCTCTGCTGGAGAGCACCCCGCCAAGGAATACTCTACCGAGACTCATCGTGATGAGGGACGGCGGCAGGAGAAGAAGAATCTGCCGCCGTTGCGCAATACAACGATCGATCACGATAGATCTCCCCATACCTGAAAAACTCATGGCCGCAGGCCGCTTGCGTGCTCTGCGCTCGCTATCTATTTCCTGCTTTCTTGCAACCGCCGACTCGCCCTGCTTCCATTCGCACTCTCTTGTGGAGCGGCTTGCTCCGGTGCCAGTTGGGTGTCCTCATTCTGGAAACGGGTGCTGCTATCTCAGTTCCGAGCTGAGACCCCCTCTGCTGAGAAGGCTCGCTCTGCCGGAAGCTCGCAGTCACCCGAACTCGGCGATTTGCAATCACAACCAATCCCTTCTTAAGCCGCCGCTTTCCGCTTTGCAGCCGGTGGTGCCTGGCTGTTGCGCAGCGGCTCGTAAACTTCGCCCGTCACCCACAACCGGTGCAGCAGAATCGCCAGCTTGCGCGCTACCGCCACAATGGCCCGCTTCTTGGCATTTTTACCGCCGCGTGCCGCCAGCTTCAAACCCCATCGCTTCAAGTCCGTATCCGGCCCCCGCCGCCCCAGAATGTAATGCGCTCCTTGCACCAGCATCTTACGCAAATAGATGTCGCCTTCTTTGGTGATCCGCAACTGCGGCTGGCTCTCGCCCGAATTGCTGCGCTTCGGGCGCAGCCCGGCATAACAGCCCGCATCCCGGCTCTTCCGGAATCGTTCCGCATCGTCCACCGTCAGCACGAACGTCAGAGCGATCAAGGTTCCTACTCCGCTGATTTGCTGCAGGAGTTTGGTTTCCGGGTACTGGTCCCGGGCGATCTGCTCGATCCGTTCTTCGCACGACCGGATCTTCTCCGTCAGCGATTCTATTTGTTCCAACAATGGCCGCAGCCCTTGTTCCAGGGCCGGCGGCAAACCCGCCAGCCGTTCTACTCTCATCTGGTCCGCATCGCACTTGAGCAGCCGCTCGCCCATCGATTTGGCCAGCCCGCGCGCCGCGTTGATCAGGCTCGTGCGCGCCTCCACCAGCTCCGCTCGCACCCGGATCTGCAGCAGATCCAGTTGCCCTTGCTCGCTGCGATGCCGTACCGGCCGCAGCAGCTTCGGGTCGATGCGCGCCAACCGCGCCAGCATCTGCGCATCCAGCTTGTCGTCCTTGCTCGTGCTTTCGCTGATCAGCTTCACCCGCCGCGCATTTGCCACGACCACTTCATGCCCCAAGCTCGTCAGCAATCGGCTCACCCACGGCGAATGCGTCCCCACTTCGATCGCAATCCGGCAGCCCCCCAGCGCCCCGAATCGTTCCGCCATCGCTTTCTTGGTACTCGCCACGCTCCGCTCGAATAACACCTCGCCGCTCTCGTCTAGCGCGCAGTAGCGGCTGATCTTATCTCCCAGGTCCATGCCGATCGTGATCGATCCTTGGCAGATCTTCTTCCTCTTTTTGCTCTGCCTCGAACTCTGTCCCGCGGTGTTATTCTTCTTCATGTGGCCGGTCTCCTTTTCCGAATTGCACCTTGAGTGCTTACCCATTGGAAAGCTTATGCTATTCCGCCGGTGAGAGACCGGCCTTCTCATCCCATCTCAG
>JBOGMI010000525.1:0-2315 GCA_050746645.1 Bryobacteraceae bacterium
CGCCCGCCTTCGCGGGCACCCCTCCTTAAAAACAGGAGGGGAAAACTTCGTCCGCATCAGAGTGCATGGTGCGGTGATCGACACACGAATTTTCCCCTCCTCGAATGAGGGGGGACGGGCACGCAGCGGACAGAGTAATGGGTGAACCACGGTCGTAAAAACTGACCACCCCTCCTGCTTCGCTCCTTCCCCTCCTTGAAAGCAGGAGGGGAATTCATCGTGCGAATACATCGGCCTGACTCGGCAGCCAAGGGCTTACTGTGATCGTTTTTTTCCCCTCCTCGAATGAGGAGCAGCTGTCTTGGCTGTCAAGCGAAATGCTGAGAGTCGTCCCATGTTTTGCCGGTTCTGACCATCGCGTTGAGGATGGTGAGCAGTTTGCGCATGCAGGCGACGAGGGCGACCTTCTTGGGTTTACCGGCGATGAGCAGGCGTTGGTAGAAGGTCTTGATCACGCGGTTGTGGCGCGTGGCAACCAGAGCCGCCATGTAAAGCGCGCAGCGCACCTGGGCGCGACCGCCGAAGATCGTGCGCCTGCCCCGCATCTTTCCCGAATCGCGATTGAAGGGCGCAAGCCCCACCAGGGCACTGATCTGCCGGGCGCTGAGCTTGCCCAGCTCGGGCAGATCGGCGATCAGGATCATGCAGGTGTTGGGACCAACGCCTGTGGCACTTTGCAACAGCGTGGCCACCTCGGTGTGATGGTGCGCGAGGTGACTCGCCAGCTCGCCCTCGACGTGCGTGATCTGTTTGCGCAGCGCCTCGATCAGCGCCTCGATGCTGCCGCGGGCGGCGCGGTGGCTGATGGCCAGACGGTTGCGCTCGGCCACCAACATCTGCACCAGTTGACGCCGGCGCAACACCAGCGCGTGCAGCCGCTGCTGCTGCTCCGAGGGCAGCGCCCGCAGCACCTTGTGCCGGTCGGGGCGTCGTGCCAGAACCGCCGCCAGCTCTGCCAGCATCCGGGCATCCAGGCGGTCCGTCTTCGCCAGATAGCCCATCGCCCTGGCGAACTCGCGCGCCTGGCGCGCATTGACCACCGCCACGGCCAAGCCCGCCGCCTGCAGCGCGCAGGCACACGGCGCCTCATAGCCGCCGGTGGCCTCCATCACCACCAAGTCCACGGCCGCTGCGCCAAGCGCATCGATCAACGCCTCGTGACCCGCATCGTCATTGGCAAAGCGCTGCGTTGCCGCCTGCGGCCCCAAGGCCACTTCCAGCGCGTCCTTCGCTACGTCGATCCCTACATGAATCGGTTCAGACATGTTCTCCACCTCCCTGCCTTGCAAATACGATCTCGAATCGATCAGCTGTTCGGGCTTGCAGAGAACGGAACCGAGTGCGCGCCTTGGGCTCCTCAACGGGCTCGGTCTCCCACAGGAGTATCAGGCTACGCACTCGTCCCGAACCAGCACCGAGCTGCGCCGCCTCGGACCCTGCACCCACGTGCCTCGCCCGAGCGCTTCGCAGCCAACATTCATCAAAACATCCATAACGGCAAGATACAAGGAGAAGGAGCGCAGCGGGAGAGATGGTGGGGTTTTCTCACAAGTGGAACGGTGGTCAATTCTTTCAGGTACCGCCCACCGCCCCCGCCCGCCTTCGCGTGTTATCCACTCATCATCTTTTCTCTTCTCCTCGGATGAGGAGGAGAAGGAGCGCAGAGGGTGACGTGGTTGCAAGAGAGCATAGGGGTCAAATCTTGCAATATATAGTTAAAACGCGAAGCCGCAACTTCAACCTGACAGATCGAACGATGCGTTGTCCTGCTCAAGCGCCAGCAGCTGACGTTTGCGTGCGAGCCCGCCGCCGTAGCCGGTGAGCGAGCCGTCACCGCCGATCACGCGATGGCACGGTATCACGATCGGTATCGGATTGGCGCCGTTGGCCGCGCCGACGGCACGCACCGCCTTTGGACTTCCGATGCTTTGCGCGATCTGGCCGTACGACTGCGTCTCACCGTACGCGATGCGTTCGAGCGCTTTCCATACGCTGCGCTGGAACGGCGTACCGGCGGGCGCAAGCGGCAGATCGAAGGTTTCGCGCCGGCCGGCGAAGTATTCCTCAAGCTGTTGCCTGGCCGCTTTCAAGATCGAATGGTCCGGACGCTCCTGCCCGTCATCGGTGTCGACCGGGTAGTCGCGCGCACCCTCAAAATAAATACCGGTCAACGCGGCATCGTCAGCGACCAGTAGCAGCTTCCCGACCAGGCTTGCAAATTGCGTGTAGTACTTCATCGGGTCTTCTCCTTGGCGGATAACTTGTTCCATAAATGGACAACGGCATAGGCGCGCCATGGTCGCCATTGCTCGGCG
>JBOGMI010000526.1:0-4521 GCA_050746645.1 Bryobacteraceae bacterium
AGATCGCCCGTAGGCGAGTGGCACTGGTTGCAATGGCCCGCGCCGTTGAAGTACGCCTCTCCGGCCTTGGGATCTCCGGTCAGAACGTTCAAAACCTTGCTATAGGGGCCGCTGCGGAGCGTATTGAGCACCTGCTGATGAAGGAAGTTCGAAAGATCTTTCACTTGCGCTTCCGTCAGCGAAGGAAGGCTTTTGCCGGCGGGGAGAGGATGATTCGTCCGCAGCAGCGGGCCGAGCTTGTCGCCATAGCGATCGTGCAAAACGGTTACCGACCGCACCAGGTCCGGCCCGCCTCCGGTCCCGCGCGCGAGCGGCCCGTGACAGCCGGCGCATTCTTTCGCAAACAGGGCTTTCCCTCTCGCCGCCGCGGTTGGATCGACCGGGGGAGCGTCGGCAGGACCCGCTGGGAATCTCCTTCGCGTACGCATTTGATTCGCGGCAGCATTGCCTCCTTGGCCCGGAGCCAGATTCTTGGCGAGGTAATCGATCACCTGGTTGAATTCCGCCGGCGTACCCTTCGCGCCGCGCGCAATCATCTGCGAAACCGTGTTGCTCCACTGCTCTCGGGTCATTCCGTGCCCGAGGACCATGTTCGGGCTATGGCAGGCGCCGCAAATCCGCTCGACGGTGTCCTTGCCTGGAGCGTTCGGCAAGGCCTGCGCGGCCGCCAGACCCGCCCCAAGGACAAGCCCCGCGCTCAACGGGATCCATCTGTTTCGAAACATTCCGATCATCGATTTCCGTTAAGTAAACGTTTACCAATTCTACATTCGACCGATTCCGTTTCTGATACCATGCCTGGAAATGAACAGAAGACAGGCGATTACGTCGATGGCCGCCGGCGGCGCCCTGGCGCTGGCGCCCCTTTCTCTGGCCAAAGGCTCGGGCAGGTTGAAGCAAGGTGTCTGTTACTGGACCTACCGGAAATGGTTCACACTCGACGGACTCTGCAAAGAGGCGAAGAGGATCGGCCTCGCAGGCATCGATTTGGTGAAACCCGACGAGTACGCAACGGTTCAGAAATACGGCCTAATTCCGTCGATGACCGCCGGAAGCCGGCCGAACACGATCAAGATCGGACTGAACCGCATCGGAAATCACGACCGCGTGCTCGCCAGTCTCAAGCGGGACATCGCGGCAGCGAGCGCGGCCAAAGTTCCGAACGTGATCACGTTTTCCGGCGTTCGCGCCGGCATGCCCGATGAGGAGGGCCTCAAGAACTGCGCCATCGCCCTGAACCGCATCAAAGGTTACGCCGAAGCGAAGGACGTCACCATCACGCTGGAGCTATTGAACAGCAAGGTGAACCATCCGGACTACATGGCCGATCACACCGCCTGGGGGGTTGAGCTGATGAAGCGCGTGAACTCGCCGAAGGTCAAGCTGCTGTACGACATCTATCACATGCAGATCATGGAAGGCGACTTAATCCGCACCATTCGCGAGAACATCGAGTTCATCAGCCATTTTCATACCGGCGGCAACCCCGGCCGGCACGAGCTGGACGATTCGCAGGAAGTGCTCTGGCACGCCGTTGCCGAAGCGATCGCGGATTTGGGTTTTCAAGGCTTCGTTTCGCACGAATTCATCCCCGCAAAGAAGCCCCCAATCCGCGGCCTCGAGCAAGCCTTCAAAATCTGCACGGTGTAAAGGCAAACTCTCAGGCGTAAAGCAGGCGGCCCTTCGGCTCCGGGATGGACCGGTCGAGATCTCGAGCTGTCTTCAGCCACTCCGAGATCACGATTTCTACGTTTGCGAGCGCTTCTTGCCTGGTCCCGCCGTCTGCCGCACAGCCGGCTAACTCCGGGACCTCGGCGATGAAAGCTTCGTCCTCATCGCTCCAATACAGGATGATCTCGTACTTGGTCATTCGACCTCCTCTGCCAGCTTATAACCAACAATGACCCGGCGAACCTGCTTGACCTGATATGGCTTTGCGAACGAGCCTTTGGGCTGAAGATTCAGGATCTCCGCGACGTCCGGTTTCGTAAATATGTGATGGCTCCCTTTCACGCGTTCACTGAAGCCGAGGTTTAGGAGCAGCGAGCGCAAATCTTCGAACCTGATGTTGGCATCTGCGGTGCCCTGCAACAACTGCCGGAGAACTCGCTTGGGCATTCTCCGATTATGCAGGTTCTGGTCTCACAGGACTCACCCCTCCACCTCGTGATACAGCCTATACCACTGGTCCCGCATCTCCGGAAAGCTCATAAACCCAACTGGCGCGGTGGCGGATTGCACTTTCCAAAGCGAACCTTGCTGCTTCGCTGCCAATAACTGGACCGAGCCGAGTGTAAGCGCTTACGTTAAAGCTTATCCGGTTCTCGGACGATGAACATCTATATTGTTTTCTCTACGCGCGAAACAGAACCCCGACCGTGAGGGAGGGGCCGGGCAGGCGCATCAGTGGTGCGTCCGTCCCCTCTCTCACGGTCGGGGTTCTGTTGCAATTCCCCCGCTCGCCGTCTTGCTGGCCTTCCTTAGCTTTGCCTGGGGTGCGCCGCCGCCAAAAACGCACCGGCCACAATTTCAATCCGCGCTCCAACAGCAGCAGAAATCGTTCCAGGAGCAGCAGCACGCTCTTTTCGAGCAGACCGGGATCAAAGCCGGCGAGGACGATTTCATCCCTCCGCTGCCGGCTCTGGTGAAAGCCGACTGCGCTCCGCTGCCACGATCCGAAAGAGAGGCGCTGATCGCCAAGGCGGCGCAGCGCCAATCGCTCGATCCCGCGCTGATCCGCGCCGTGATGCGTCAGGAATCCGGCTTCCGGCCTTGCGCGGTGTCAAATAAAGGAGCCGAAGGTGTGATGCAACTGATGCCGGCCACGGCGAAACTCTTGCACGTCGCGGATCCCTTCGATCCTGCGCAAAACGTCGCTGCGGGAGCCAAGCTTCTGAAACAACTCCTCGCCCGCTATGGCGGCGATCTCCGCCTGGCTCTGGTCGCCTACAATGCGGGCGCCGTGCGCGCCGACGCCGCTCCCGCCGGCCCCTATCCGGCCGAAACGCAAGCCTATCTTGCCCATATCTTTGCCGACTTGGCCACGCCGCGGGATGAGGAGCAGATCACAGCGTCCGGCGAAAGTAGCGCCAAAACACGTTCGCCACCGCCAGTATCGGCACCGCCAGGAAAAAGCCCAGCGCGCCGAAGGCAAGGCTCGCCGCCAGCAGCGCCACAAATACCGGCAGCGGCTTCAGCCCCAAAGGCCGCCCCAGCAGCCGTGGAGTCAGCCAGATCCACCCAATCACCTGAATCGCCGTCCAGGTCCCAAAAATGATGAGCAGATCTTCCATACTGTGGCCGGCAAGCAGGTTCGCCAATGCAGCTAACGCCAGCGGGACCAATGGCCCGATATGCGGAAGGAAGCTGGTCACGCCCCCGATGACCGCGATCACCGGCCACCAGGGCACGTGTGCAAAGGCGAAGGCGACGGCGTAGAGTACGGCATCGACAATCGCGATGATCACCTGCGCGCGGATGTAGATGCCTACGACGCGCAGCGATTCGCGAAACGGGCTATCCGGCGGCCGCTGAGGCGGGAGCGAAACCATGACGATTTCAAGCTTACAGAGCCGCGACCGCAAGGGAGCGATCTGCGAGGCCGTCGTGACGAACTCCGGCTACCATACTCGCCGAATGCCAAACGAATCCAGCTTTGGATCCGCGCTAATGACAGGTATGTCTTCGGACAGCGCCTGGGCTGCAATCATTCGATCGAAGGGATCGCGGTGTTTACCCGCAAGCCGGCCCGCACGGAGTGCGTCTGCGGTATCAAGGGAAAGTATCGTGTAACCGGAGATCTCCATCACTTCGAGAAATCTTCGTTCGAGTGCTTCGGCTCCGGGGATCTTGCCCAGCCGTACATTCGTCGCGATCTCCCAGGCGGAGGCCGCCGATACCAGAATCGTATTCGCTTCATTGGCGATCATCGCCGACGCCTTGCGGCTGAGAGATGCGGGAGAAATCGACGCCCACAAAAGAGCATGGGTATCGAGCAGGACCCTCACTCGTCCTCGCCCTCCCAGAGCCGCAATTCTTCCTCTGGGAGCGGCTCCCAAAAAGCATCCCCCAAAACGAAACCGGGAGTTTCGAGAGCGCCCAGTCTCTTTTTCTTTGCCGGATGGATCGCCTCCAATTTGGCAACCGGAGTTCTGTTGCGTCCCGAAGTAATGATGACCGTTTCGCCTTTCTGGGCCTTCTTCACCAGGTCCGAAAGATTCGTCTTCGCTTCAAAGATGGTTGCGGTAATCATGCCTGCACCGTAGCTGCTAACTTACGTTAGCTAAGATTTTGGAGGGCCGCCAAGTCTACATGCAAGGCTAGCGGCTACCCGGAAATTGGCTGGTGCAAGCCGGCTTCCGGGGACCACGGTTCACTTCGCTCGCCGCCCCAATACGCTTCACTGCTCTAGGCAAACGACCTAAGGGCTACCAGCGTTCGTCCGCAGTCGGACCGTAGATCTGGGGAAGCGGGATGTCTATCAGCCGCAGATAGACGGTTAGCTGGCCGCGGTGATGGATC
>JBOGMI010000527.1:0-1517 GCA_050746645.1 Bryobacteraceae bacterium
AAATCGCCCGGCTTCGCGGCCGTGGCGATCCTATCGCTCGCCCTTGGGATCGGAGCGAACACCGCGATTTTCAGTCTGATCAACGCCGTCATGCTCCGCGATTTGCCGGTGAAAGATCCCGGACAGCTTGTTCTATTGGGACAGGGCCGTTCGGCCGGAAGTTCCGATGATTTCGCCCGGACGGACCTCTACTCGTTTCCCTTTTACCGGCAGTTTCGGCAAAAGAACCAGGTTTTCTCAAGCACTAGCGCCGTACTCAGCCTTCAGTTTAAGAGAATGCACGGAGAAGTGGGCAAGAGTGCCGCTCTCGAATCTATAGACGTCCAGTTGGTCTCCGGGTCCTATTTCTCGATGCTCGGCGTCAAGCCGATTTTAGGGCACTCCTTCACCGAAGCCGACGATCACCCCGCCGGAGGTCATCCGATCGCGGTGATCAGTTATTCCTGGTGGACGCGGCGTTTCGCGCGCGATCCTTCCATCATTGGCAAGACCGTAACGTTCCGCTCGACTGTGTACACCATTGTCGGCGTCGGCCCGCCTGAATTCTTCGGTACATCCGTCGGCGAATCGCCCGATCTGTGGATTCCGGCCTCCATGGACAAGCAAATCTCGCCCGGGTGGAACGGTCTCAACGACAAAATGTTCGAAGCGTTCTATATCCTTGGCCGTCTGAAGCCCGGAGTTACTGTTGCGCAGGCTCAGGCAAATGTCAACGTCGTTGCCCGCCAGATCTGGCGCAGCTATGCCGGTGCGGTGCTCTCAAAAGACCAGCAGCAAGCACTCGCGCGCGCGCATGTCGAACTCACCGGAATGGCGCGCGGCCTTTCGCGGGTCCGCGGTGAATTCTCTACGCCCTTGCTCATTCTCATGGCAATGGTCGGGCTCGTGCTGTTAATCGCCTGCGCAAATATCGCCAACCTTCTGCTGGCGCGCGCAACCGCCCGCCAGCGGGAAATCGCGGTGCGCATGGCGGTCGGCGCCGGCCGCGCACGGCTGGTGCGGCAAATGCTCACCGAAAGCTTGCTGCTGGCTATCGTTGGCGGCGCTTTGGGCATTCTATTCGCGTTCTGGGCGAGTCACGCTCTTCTGGGAATGGTCTCCTCCGGCCCCGAGACTCTGCCGATCCATGTTTCACCCGATACACGAGTGATGGTCTTCACCGTGCTTGTCTCGCTCATCACCGCGCTTCTCTTTGGAAGCGCTCCGGCAATCCGCGCCACACGGATCGATCTCACCCCGGCGCTCAAGGAAGGACGCGGCGCCGTTTCCCAAGCCAGCCGCAGCCGCCTCGCCAATGCATTGATCGTTTTGCAGGTCGCTCTCTCCGTCGTGCTTCTGGTTGGCGCCGGACTCTTTCTGCACACACTGGTCGATCTCAATAACCTGGATACGGGATTCAACAAGCAGAACGTTCTTCTCTTTTCCATCGATCCCGCCGGGGTTGGATACAAAGAGGATGCGCGCCTCACCAACCTGTATCAGCAAATCGAGCAGAAAGTCGGCGCCGAGCCCGGCGT
>JBOGMI010000528.1:0-1499 GCA_050746645.1 Bryobacteraceae bacterium
GCGCGTGCGCTACGGGAAACATTGTTGGCCGATCCGTTGGATCAGTGGGCGCGCCGACTGGAGAGCGGGACAGAGCCGGTGGATAATCGGATGCGCCTCGACCTGGCGTTCGACTATGCAAGAGCAGCGCTTTACGAGGATGCGGTCGAAGTACTCAGCGGCGGTGATTTTGAGGCTCGCGACGGATCGGCGCCGATGCTCTTGTATGCCCTGGGTCATTTCGCTAACGCGAAGGCGGCCGCTTGGCGGGCAAAGGCGGCCGGCGCACCTCCGGATTACTGCTTTCCCTCGCGTTTGGAAGAAATGCAGATTCTCGAAGCAGCGTTGCGCGCCGCTCCGAAAGACGCGCGGGCGCCTTACTATCTCGGCAACTTACTCTACGACCGGCGGCGTTACGAAGAAGCGCTATCGCTTTGGCAGCGCTCCTCCGAACTTGATTCATCATTTCCCACCGTCTGGAGGAACTTAGGAATCGCTTACTTCAATATCGCCAAAGATTCCGCTAAGGCGCTCTTCGCCTTCGATCAGGCGCTGGCAGCCGATGCGCAAGATGCGCGCATCCTCTATGAGCGCGATCAGCTTTGGAAGCGGACCGGCAAGCCGCCGCGCGAGCGTTTACAGGAACTCGAACGATTCAGCTCTTTAGTTCAGCTCCGCGACGATCTATCGGCGGAGATCGCCACGCTCCATAACGACACCAGCCAGCCCGAAAGGGCGCTCGCTGTACTTACTTCCCGTAAGTTTCAACCTTGGGAGGGCGGCGAAGGCATTGCGCTCGGACAGTACGCGCGGGCACAAGTGATGCTGGGGCGGCGTGCACTTGTTGGCGATCATTTCGACATCGCGAGAGACCACTTTGATTTGGCGCTGACCAGCCCGGAAAATCTGGGCGAAGCGCAGCATCTGCTATCCAATCGAAGCAAGGTTTACTATTGGCTGGGCGTCGCTTGCGAGGCGGCCGGCGACCGGACTTCCGCCCGGCACTGGTGGCAGCGCGCGGCCGCGAGCAAAGGCGATTTCCAGCAGATGAGCGTGAAACCGTTCTCCGAAATGTCTTATTACAGCGGCAAGGCGTTAAAGCGGTTGGGAGCGCCCGAAGAAGCGGAACAGCTTTTCCGGGATCTGCTTCGGTACGCTCAGCAACTGGCGCGGCAAAAGGCAACAATAGACTATTTCGCTACCTCGCTTCCGCATCTGCTGCTCTTCGACGAGGATCTGAATCGGACAACCGCTATCGCGAGCAAATTCCTCGAAGCGCAGGCGAGAATCGGATTGTCGGAAGCTGGAGGCGAACGGCTGTTGCAGGAAGTGCTGGCGGCCGATCCGAATCACCATATGGCCATCGACTTCCAGGACGAAATCCGCTGCGAATATATCTTGCAGGGAGCCGGCTAATGGATGCGCAGGATCAGTTCAACGCCCGCTACGTTTGGACGATTTCTACCGTAGCCGCATTGGGCGGCCTGCTGTTTGGCTACGACTGGGTAGTTATTGGCGGG
>JBOGMI010000529.1:0-6386 GCA_050746645.1 Bryobacteraceae bacterium
GGGATCCAGGTCTGGCCGATCGTATTCACCGGAAGGATGATCGCCATGGCGCGCGCGAGCGTGTTGACGCCGAACTGCTCGGCCGCAATGAGCGGAATGAGCATGTAGTCGGCGCCCATCGCGAAGCCGAATACGAGAGCAAAGACATAAAGCGAACTCTCCCGCCCCGGCGAAACCGAATAAAGCAGCAATATGGATGCGGCCACGATGAAATACGTCCCCGTCATGACCCATTTTTTGCAGAATCGGTCCGCCAGATATCCGATCCCCAGCCTGCCGGCAATACTCGACCAGAGAATCAGCACCGAGGCGTTGGTCCAGGCCGCATTCAGCAGTTTTTGATTCGTGAAGCCCTGATCGCGGAAGACAAACTTCATGTGCATGTTGATCGACCCGATGGAGCCGATGGAACAGAAGCTTCCGACGAGCAGCAGCCAAAACGGCCAGTTTCGCAGCAGCCGCCCAATTGCCTCCGGCTTCAGCTTCAGATCCGGCGGCGGTTCGTTCGCTCCGTCGGGAAATTGGCCGAGTTCGGAAGGCTTATCCTTAAGGATCAACACAGCGAGCGGCCAGACCACGAACATCAGCGCGCCCAGCGCGAGCAAGGCGGCGCGCCATCCGAAGTGGGCCGTGATGCCGCGCACGAAGAACGCTCCCAGCCCGCCGAGCAGGCCCACACCCACGTATACGATGCCCATGGCGCGGCCGCGCTTCTTTTGGTACCAATACGAGACCAGCATCTGGTGCGGAATCGGTCCGGAGAACAGATAGCCCACGGTGTAAAGGAAGTAAAGAGCAAAGTAGAACAGCAGCGCGCCGCGCATTTCGGCGAAACCGAAGAACGCGAGCGCGGTGAAGCCGGTTCCCGCCACGATCAACTTGCGCGCGCTGAAGCGGGGAATGATCATCGGCCCCACCCAGAGCGTCAGCACCGCGGCAATGGGAAAGCCGAGCGTGATCTCGCCCAGATTCCAGTGGAAGGATTTCTGAAAGTAGTCGTAGAAGAAGGGCAGATTGTAGTAGGGGATGCCGACCGCGATGCCAAAGGTGAAAATCGAAGTCGCGATAATGCGCCAGCCGTAGAATTTACGCGCTGGGCCGGAGAAATCGGCCCGAACCTCTGCTTGGTTTGCCGGCATTGACCCTCGTTATAACATTTGCGAGTAGCGCTCGCGCTTCCGGGCCGGTAAAATATCCTAGAGCGCGGCCAAAATTCGGGTTACGCTCCCCCGGATCGGGCGTCTAACAGAACAAGAAGCACCAAGAATTACTAGTCTTGCGCCCGAATGGAAGCCAAGAGGAGGCAAATTTGAAGAGTTTAAGGAAATGTATACCTGGATGGCGGAGCGCGTGGCCCGCTGTATCGGCCGCGGCGCTGTTGACGGCCTCGCTTGCCTTCGCCGTCACTCCCAACGCGCACACCTTCAACGCGGGAGAGAAGGCGCAATTGAACGGCATCATCGTGTCGCGCCAAGGCAACGTGCTGAAGCTGCGCGGGGACGACAATGCGATCAGCACCGTAGACCTCAACGCCCAGACCAAAATCCAGATGAAGCACGGTCTGTTCGGCTGGAGCCATAAGGCGATGGCCGAGAATTCACTGCTGCCCGGCTTGAGCGTCAAAGTCGAGGGAAGAGGCAACCAGCAGGGCGATCTGGTGGCGAAGAAAGTCGTCTTTAATCCCAATTCGATGGCGGCCTCGCGTCAGATCGACACACGCGTTGCGCCGATCGAAGCGCGCCAGGGCCAGATCGAAAATCGCACCAGCAAGCTGGCAAGCAGGACCGATCAATTGGCCAACCAGCAGACGCAGTTGGAGGGTCAGCAGAAGCAAACCGAACAGCACGTGGGGCAAGTGCAGCAGCAGGCCGGCGCCGCGCAAACCGCCGCCAACCAGGCGAATCAAGGCGTGGGCAAGGCGAACCATCGCATTTCCGCGCTCGACAATTACGTGTCCAAGGACAAGGTTGACGTCCAGTTCCGTATCAACCACGCCACGCTGAGTTCTCAAGCGAAACAGCAGTTGGACCAGATTGCGCAGGAGACCCAAGGGCAAAAGGGATACATGCTCCAGGTGGAAGGATTCGCGGATCGCAGCGGTCCGGCCAAGTTTAATCAGCGTCTCAGCCAGGAGCGCGCGGACGCCGTGGTGCGCTATCTGGAGCAACACGGGAACATTCCGATTTACCGCATTCTGCAGCCTACCGGCATGGGCACGACGCATCCGCTGGCCTCGCATCGCGCCAGCCGCCGTGTGGAGGTGACGCTGCTCATCAATCAAGGTGTGGTGGGCGGCTCGCAGACCTCGGAAAACAGCGGCGCCGCCATGCCCAATGCAGCCAGCCACTCAGTGCAGTAACGCCAAATCCCGCTCCGAGCGCAAGCGAGATTGATATTCTCGCTAGGAAGTGACCGCCGCTGAATTCACGCCCATCGTCTTTGGAGCGGCGGTGCTCGGCGGTTTCGTGGGATCTCTCACGGGGCTAGGCGGCGGCGTGATTATAACTCCGGTGCTGGCGCTATTTCTCGGCGTAGACATGCGCTACGCCATGGGCGCCAGCCTGATCTCGGTGATCGCCACTTCTTCGGGCGCGGCCGCCGCCTATGTCCGCGACGGGTATTCGAACATCCGGATCGGCATGTTTCTCGAAGTCGCGACCACGCTTGGAGCGGTATGCGGCGCCTATCTCTCGACGCATGTCTCGACGCGGTGGCTGGCGATTGTTTTTGGCGTGATGCTGCTCCAAGCCGCGTGGCAGGCTAGCCGCAAGCCGAAAGAAGCCGCTCAGCCGCAGCCGGCAGATCCGCTCGCCGCACGATTCAAAATGAACGGCTCCTATCCGGCGGAGGGAGGCGAGCGCCGCTACACCGTCCGGCGCATCAAGACCGGCTTCGGCCTGATGTTCGGCGCCGGAGCCGTTTCCGGTCTGCTCGGCATCGGTTCGGGATCGCTCAAAGTGATCGCGATGGACCAGGCGATGCGGATCCCGTTCAAAGTCTCGACCGCGACCAGCAATTTCATGATCGGTGTGACCGCGGCCGCCAGCGCCAGCCTCTATCTGAGCCGCGGTTACGTGGATCCTTCGATCGTCATGCCGGTGATGCTGGGCGTGCTCGCCGGATCGATGATGGGAGCACGCTTGCTGCCGCGGCTGGGAGTGCCGCTGCTGCGCCGGGCGTTTGCGGTGGTTGTCGGGCTGATCGCCATTCAAATGATCGTGAGCGGTATTCGAGGCGCGATATGAATCTGCCGAAAATCGGCGATCACGATATCGAGCGCATGGTCAGCATCCTGCTTCGCATCGGCGTGATGATGGCGGGAGCGGTGGTTTTGGCCGGCGGCATTTTCTATCTGCTCCATCATGGCGGCGAAGTCGCGAACCATCGCACATTCCATGGCCAGCCGGCCATCGACCGCGTGGTGACGAAGATCTTCGCCGGAGCGCTTGCCTTGCGCGCCCGGTCCATCATCCAGCTCGGCGTGCTCGTTCTCATCGCAACGCCCATCCTCCGCGTAGCGCTGGCGCTGGCCGGATTCGCACTCGAACGCGACCGCAGGTATACCATCGTTACAATCATTGTGCTTTGTGTTTTGTTGGGCAGTTTGATCGCGGGCGTGGTCCAGGCGTGAGAAATGGGCACCCCGTAAGCGTTCACTAAAGAAAAAGTTGTTTCGGGCTGACGCCTTATCGACGACTATCGGCACTCGGGGAGTGTAACAGGAGCGTTCACACCGGTATGATCCGGTCATCTTCGGCAGGCATGGCGGTATCGTTTCGGCGGGTTTGTCGGGTCCATGTGGTAGCTTTATCGGGGGACTCACTCCGAGGGACGAGATCCTGTTGTGCATTCCTCGCCTCGCAAGATTCCGGACGGGTGATATGGGATCCCGGGAATATGCGTCAGTAAAGCGGACAGGATGCTCAGGGAAGGCACGAGTCTCTCGGTCCGCAGCAGAAGAGGATTATCTACATGCGAGTGCATCTAATCAACCCAAGCGATAGCGCTTTCGGTACCGCCGTTATCACGCCGCGTTGGCTGTTCGTTCTGGCCGCGGCGACGCCTGAGGAATTCGGGGATCCCATCCTGTGTGACGAAACACTGGAAGCGCTGGATGTAGACACGGTGGCGGCTGGCGATATCGTCGGCATAGGCATTCATACCGGGAATGCTCTTCGAGGGTATGCGATTGGGCGTCTTCTTAAAGAGCGCGGCGCGTTCGTGGTCTTCGGGGGCATCCACACGACGCTTTATCCCGAGGAAGCTTTCGAGCGAGGTGCGGCGGACTGCGCGATTCGGGGAGACGGCGACATAGCTTGGGGCCAGGCTCTAAGAGATCACGCGCGAGGCGCTGCGCAGCGTGTGTACGAGGGAGGCCGGCTTGATGCCAATCAGTTCAAAGTGGCGCGCTGGGACTTGCTGGACTCGTCCAAATACATGTGGGCCTCCGTCCAAACCGTTCGCGGATGTGCGAAGCATTGCTCTTTCTGCTCTGTGTGGCGCACCGACGGGCAGCGCCCGCGGCAAAGGGCTTCGGACCCGGTGATCGAAGAGATCGTCGAACTCCGTCGCCGGGGCTTCCGCTTCATTGCACTCGCCGACGACAACTTCTACCCCGTATCCCTCACGGACATTCAGTTGGCGGAACGGCAGAACAACCATGAGAGGGTGGCGACGTTGAAAGCTATTCGTGCAGAGCGATTCGAACTCATGGAGCGCTTGGCCGAGCTTCCGAAGGGGATGGTGTTTTTTACCCAGATCACGATGGAAGCGGCCGAAGATCCCGATTTTCTGGAAGCGATGCGCAAGGCGCGAATTGTTGGTGCGCTAGTCGGTATTGAGGCGGTCACGGCGGAGGGCCTCAAGGTCGTGTTCAAGGACTTTAACCTGTCCGGCGAGAAGCTTGTGCAGCGGCTTCGGCAGTTTCAAGAACACGGCGTCCATGTTCTCGGCTCTTTCATTTTTGGACTCCCGACCGATCGTCCAGACACATTCCAGGCCACCCAAGAACTGGCCCAGCGTTCCGGCATCGCCTTTGCCCAATTCGTGATGCTTACCCCGTTCTGCGGCACGGTTGACTTTGAGCGGTGGGAAAAGAGCCTGGGCGATCATCCGCCGGAAATCGACGGTGTTCCGATCACGCGCTATTGGCTGATTCCGGCGGAGAAAAGGCCAAAGATGTTTATGCCGCATCCGATTATGGATTCGGACGAGATGCGAGCCAGAACCCAAGGCGTCTGGGACAAGTTTTACAGCTTGCCCGCCATCTGGAAGCGCTCGGCCTGTACGCCAACGCTGCGCGCGCGGCTAGCCTTTGTTTTCATCTCAAAGCTGTATCGCCAAATGTATGCGAGCACCGGCATCGCAACCGATAGCGCACGCCGTCAACGGGCTACTCTGTGGGCCAGACGTATCGCGAAACTAACGCGGCGGCTGTTCCAGGCACAACCAATGCCGGATTTGCAAGTGCCTCGCAATCATCCGAGCGCTTCGACAGGCCCACTGCACGTTCTGAGCTAAACATCATCTGTTCGATCCCGAAGTGGAGATCAGGAAAGCTGGCGATCCAGCTCATTCCTGACAGATTAGAACCTACAGAATGCGCAAATGGAATCCGCCGTCCACGTGCAGCACCTGCCCCGTCGAATAATCCAGATAGCCATCGGCGATGGCGCGAACGGCGCTCGCGACGTCTCGCGCCTCGCCGACGCGGCGCTGCGGAAGCAAACCTTCCTCGATTTGCCGCTCATACCGCTCGGCGACGGCCGCAATCATGTCCGTGCGAATGATACCGGGCTCGATGCCGAACACGGGACTGTTGTGCGCGGCCAGACGTGCCGCAAAAAGCTTCACGGCCATACTGATGGCCGCTTTCGTTAAACAATAATCGCCGCGATTCACCGATGCCGTGAAACTCGAAATGGAGCCGACGAAGACAATTCGGCCGGAACCCTGCTCGACCATTCCGCGCGCCACCTGCTGGGTTAGAAAGTACGGACCTTTCAGGTTAACCGCGATCAGTTCGTCGAAACTCTCCGGAGTCGCTTCCAGCAAGTCGCGGCGCTCGCGCGGCGCCATTCCGGCGTTGTTCACCAGCAGGTCGATGCGCCCGAACCGCTGGCGAACTTCCGCTAAAAGCTGCGTCCGCGCTTGTTCGTCCTGAATCGGGCAGCGAAGCAGCACGGCGCCGGTCGCCTCGGCCACCGACTGCGCTGCTTCGCGATTCGCATTGTATGTAGCGACGACCCGATGCGTTTTTGCGAGTTCTTCGACAATCCCGCGGCCGATACCGCGGCTGCCGCCAGTCACGAGGGCGATCAGGTCCGCCATTCCGGATTAGCTCGCCAGCGCGAGCGGTTTTACTTTCACGTTCGGGATCGCGATGG
>JBOGMI010000530.1:0-5214 GCA_050746645.1 Bryobacteraceae bacterium
CGCCACACCCGGCGCACTTGCCATCCTGCCTGGATTCGATTTTGGACTCGACCCGTTGCGTGCGTTCTTCCTGATCATCGCCGCCGCGGTTTACGCAGTGTCGATGCCATTTCTCCTGCGCGATGCTGAAAAGCGATCAACCGAACGCGGTCGCATGGTACTGGGCCTGACGGTGGTGCTGCAGGCGGCGATCCTAACCATCTTGCTCGCGGCGGGCGTGGCGAGCCTACTGTTCGCTTGGGAAATTATGTCGCTCGCGCTGGCGGCACTGGTGTTCGTAGGCCGCGGCCAGACGTTCGAAACGCGTGCCGGGTTGACGACGCTGGCATTCTCGGAAGCTGGCGCCCTGGCGGCGCTTGCAGGCCTCCTGGTGCTGGGCGGCGCCGCGCGCACCTTCACGCTGGCCGGCATCGCTGCTGCCGCCCCGCAACTTCCGCATGGAGTGTTGTGGGCGGGCTTCGTGCTCACGTTCTTCGGCTTTGGCGTGAAGACCGCGATCATTCCAGTGAACGGCTGGATGACTGATGCCTACACTGCCGCCCCATGCGGAGTGCTGCCGCTGCTCTCGGGTGCAACCCTGAACCTCGGTGTGTTCACGCTGTGGGTGGTCGACGGGCCGCTCGCAAGCCATTCCCTGTGGCCGGCCCTGGTGGTGCTGGCCGTGGGCGCGCTCACGGCTCTGCTCGGCATCATGTACGCGATCACCGAAAGCGACATGACGCGGCTCCTGACGCGGAGCTCCATTGAGAATCTCGGCATCATTGTTACGGCGCTTGGCGCCGGATTTGCGTTTGCCGCCATGCGCCACCCGACCCTGGCGGGGCTCGCGCTGATCGCGGGACTTTACCACATGCTGAACCACTCAACCTTCAAGACGCTGCTGTTCGTGGGCGCGGGTGGCGTGAATGACGCGATCGGCCACCAGGATATGAACCGACTGGGCGGATTGCTCAGGCGGCTGCCGGTGTTCGGCACAGTATTCCTGCTGGGCTGTTTCGCCATCGCGGCGCTGCCGCCGTTCAACGGCTTCGTCAGCGAATGGATGATCCTGCAGTCACTGTTACGAGTCGTCCAGCTCGGGCCGGTGCCTGTACGCATTGTGTTCGGCCTGGCAGGCGCGGCCCTGGCGCTCACAGCGGGCCTGGCCGTGACCTGTTTCGCGATGCTCGCCACCGGGACGCTGCTCGGCGTGCCGCGCTCGCGCGAGGCGGAGGCCGTATCGCGTATGCCGGTGAGCGTGACCGCGCCAATGACGCTGCTGCTAGTGATATGTTCCTGGCTGGGCGTCTGGGCCACAGGCGTCATTCCGGTCTTGGGCCGCATCACTGCACCCCTCATCGGGCACGATGCAACTGTCGGGCTGGTGCCGGCCTTCTTCGGGCCTGTCAGTACACTTCCCGCCGACGTCGTGCATAGCCTGACCCAACTCGGCGCGCAGCTCGGCCGCGGCATCGTGCCGTTACGGGGTTTGATCGTTTTACACTCCGATGCACCCCGGGCCGGCGTGGTCTACGCCATGTCCACGGCGCTGACCTTTGCAGTGCTGGCGTTGATGCTGCTGGTGACGTGGGTGTCCGCGCGCGCGTTGCGCCGCCGTCACGTGGTGCGGCGTGCGCCGTGGAACGGCGGCATCCCGCGGCTGCGCCCGGAGATGGCCTACACGCCCACTACGTTCGCGGCGCCGGTGCGAGTCATGTTCCACGGCATCTTCGACCCTGAAGTCGCGCGAGAGGAACAGCATCAAGGCGCATTCCTTATGAGTCGGCGGCATCACGAACTGCGAGTGCACATTCTTGACCGCCTGTTGTTGAACCCGCTCCTGGCGGCCATGGAGACCGCAGCCCGGCTATTCGCGCGCATGCACCACGGCAAGGTTACGGGGTATGCGGCTTATGTACTGGGCGCCGCGGTGGCTGTCCTGCTCGCGGCCGCCATCACCTTGAGCTGATCCATGTTCGCGGACATCGCAGCCTGCATCCTCGTCAAGCACAGAGGTGATCACTTGGTGTGAGTGCACTTAACAAAATACGGTTATTACGCATATTTGGTGATACTCCCCAGGGGAGCTTATTCCGGGAAGAATGGGTAGCACAGCACTCAAATTCGTTCTGACGATCGGCATTGTCAGCTTCTTCGCCGATTTCACCTATGAAGGTGCGCGCTCCATCACCGGCCCGTTCCTGGAGAGCCTCGGCGCAAGCGGGTTCATTGTCGGGTTTGTCGCGGGTCTCGGCGAATTGCTGGGTTACGGTCTGCGGTTATTCTCCGGGCGTTTGAGCGAGAAAACCGGCCAGTTCTGGCCCATCACCTTGATCGGTTACTTCGTCCAGATGGCCTCCGTGCCGCTGCTGGCGCTTTCATCGAACTGGCAAATCGCGTCACTTCTCATCGTGACCGAGCGCATCGGCAAGGCCATCCGCAATCCGCCGCGGGACGTCATGCTTTCGCACGCCGCCAAGCAGATGGGCTACGGGTTGGGGTTTGGAATACACGAAGCGCTGGACCAAATTGGCGCGCTGTTCGGACCGCTGTTGGTAGCCCTGATTCTGGCCCATCGCGGCCAATACCGCGAGGCATTCGCGGTATTGCTGATCCCGGCCGTAATTACTTACGTGTTGCTGGTCGCCGCGCGATTGACCTATCCCCGGCCGCAAGATCTGGAGCCGGAACTGCCCAACGTTCGAGCAGCCGGCCTTCCGCGCGTGTTCTGGATCTACCTGGCAGGCGCCGGGCTGGTGGGGGCGGGCTTCGCTGATTTCTCCCTGATCGCATATCATTTTCAAAAATCCGGAGTGGTGGACACAACCTGGATTCCCATATTTTATTCCGTGGCCATGGCTGTCAGCGGGGCCGGATCGCTGCTCTTCGGACGCCTATTCGACCGGTTCGGGGTTTCCATTCTGATTCCTCTGACGATCGTTTCTACGGCCTTCGCCCCGCTGGTCTTCCTGGGGAGCTTCGGACCCTCACTCGTGGGAGCTGCTCTGTGGGGTCTCGGTATGGGCGTCCACGAATCGATTATCCCGGCGGCCGTTGCAACCATGGTGCCCGCCAACCGCCGCCCTTCGGCTTACGGTCTGTTCACCGCCGCATACGGCCTCTTTTGGTTCGTCGGCAGCGCGATCATGGGAGCGATCTACGACGTTTCGCTGCCGGGCGTGATCGCGTTCTGCATGGTCGCGGAATTCGCCGCGCTGCCGCTGTTCTTCCTAGTACGAAATCGAATGCGCGCCGAACAGCCTAGCTGATGCCCGGACTCGGGTTTTATCTCCATAGCGGCTTGCAGGTAAGTGGAGAACACATAGAACACGTGGAACAATCAATGTTTTCAAGAGATTACAGTGTTCCATGTATTGTCAAAAACATAGAACAGATGTGGAACGGGTTGGACTGCGGTGGTGAATTGAGACAGTGGAAGGGGTTGGCGGAGGACAATTGAATAACACACCATGAACGTTGAGGATCGCAAACCACGAGAGGCCGGCGTTAAGCGCGCGGTCAATGATGATTCTCCCGACAACCCTCCCATGAACTACACCGTCAAAGTGCCGTCCGCAATCGCCGCGATTCCGGAGCCCGAGCTGGACCGCCGCGTCGTGTTCACACTCGACCAATGCGTGATCGACAGCAAGGCGTTTTACATCCGTGGACGAATTCCCGTGCCGGTGATTGGCAGGGACGAGCCGTTCATCTGGGGAGTGCGGGCGCAAGTGAGCGAGCCGGATTTTGCTCGGACGAACCAAATGTGGCATCGCGAAGGTCGTGAAGCCGAGCCGCCCTATAGGGGATGGTTGAATACGCCCATTCCGATCTACCCCAGCACACTGAATCTTGAGTTGCGCATTCTGACGCAGGTAGTCGGCCGCCGTCCCCATTTCGAACTGACCGATGCGACGCATCCGTTGACAGTGGAACAGCGAAACGGCATCACGATGGAACGGGTGAAAGAGATCGCCCAGGCGCTGCGGAATTCAAAGATCTGAAAGAGAATTCGGGATGCCCCGAGCGATTCATCTGGTTAGCTCGGTGAGCCTCGTAGCCGTTTTCGCGGAAAGCTCTAATCGCGGCTTCGAGCACCGCTTCCCCCGCTGGTGCCGAATCAAGTGATCTTCAGCCCTTATGGCAGTCCCGATCTTGCTCCGGATCGCTTCAACTCTGTGGATGGCGGAATCGATCAATATCTGTTTCACGACCGGATTCGAGTGTCGGCAACTATTTTCTACACGCGGATCTCGCAGCTCATCGCGTTCATTAACGCCCTGCCGGAGCCCGATCCTTTCGGACGTATTTCCGGCTACATGGATGGCTCCGGTGGAATCTCTCGCGGCGAGGAAGTGAGCATCGAAGCGCGACCGACGAGAACGCTGAGCGTGATGGCTTCGTACACCTACACAAACGCCGATACCGACACCGACAGTACTGTGCCCGGATACTACACCAGGCATTCGATCTGCCCAGGCACAAGGCATCTCTGGTGGTGACCAAGCAATGGAACGGGCGCCTCGATACCACGTTCGATCTGCATTCCTACTCAAGCTATCTCGACCCTTACGTCGGGTACGGCCGCGCCTATCTGTTCCCTGGGTACACCGAGGCGGATCTTGTAGGCAGCTATCCATTCTGGCAAAGCGAGCATCAGGCTGCTAGGGTTTACTGCAAAATGGGGAACTTATTCAACGTCACCGACCACGAGGGAGGCGGCTACCGCGAGCCCGGCCTCACGGCGGTGGCGGGCATTCGATATTCGTTCTGAGGATGTACTTCGCATGATGTGTTTACGGCGGAGAGAAGTCAGACACCCCCGCGAAGCGGGTGGCTTGATGAGTTGGGCCGCCTCAAAGGCGGTTGAGCCAAAGATTTAGGCGTCGCGCGATGCGCGCCTTATATACAGCCGCGCATAACTACCGGGACATTACTATTCGCGAAATGTGCGCTTTTGCTGCACTTTGACGCCACATGATGTCCCGGTCATAACGCGCGGCTGTATAGTTACCTCAGAACTGTCCGCCTGCTCCATCCGCTGCTTCTTGCTCGCGGATGTAGGTGCGGACCTGCTCCAGCTCGAACCCGATGGTGGATACCGCATCACCGCGGGCCCAGAAATGCTCGCCCGAGAAGTTCCGCTCCTTGCCAGACAGCCGGGCGATGGCGATTGCGCTCTTCCCTTTCAGAAATCCGATCACCGACGCGACCGGATGCTTCGGAGGAATCGCA
>JBOGMI010000531.1:0-2964 GCA_050746645.1 Bryobacteraceae bacterium
ACTGTGTTTCGTGCGCGTGTATTCGGGCAAGCTCAGCGCGGGCGAGTCCGTCTATAACGTCAGTAAAGCGCGCAGGGAGCGCATCGGGCGTCTCGTCAAGATGCACGCCAACAAACGCGAAGAAATGCAGGAGGTCTATGCCGGCGACATCTGCGCCGTTGTCGGCCTCAAAACCGTGATCACCGGCGACACCATTTGCGACGAGAAAGCGCCGATTCTGCTCGAATCGATCGATTTTCCCGCGCCGGTCATTCAGCTTGCGATCGAGCCCAAGACCAAAGCCGACCAGGAAAAGCTCGGCGTGGCTATCCATAAGCTGGTCTCGGAAGATCCCACCCTCCGCGTAGGTACCGACCCGGAGACCGGGCAGACGATTCTGGCCGGCATGGGCGAGCTGCATCTGGAGATTATCGTTGATCGCATGAGGCGCGAATTCAACGTGGAAGCGAACGTCGGCAAACCGCAGGTGGCCTATCGCGAGACCATCCGTGCCGAGGCCCAAGGCGAAGAGAAATACGCCAAGCAGAGCGGTGGGCGCGGCCAGTACGGGCACGTCAAGATTCGCATCGCGCCTGCGCCGGGCAAAGGCTTTGAGTTTGAGAACGCGATCATCGGCGGCGCGATTCCCAAGGAATTCATTCCGGCTGTTGAAAAGGGCATCGCCGAAGCTCTCGAGGGCGGCATCCTGGCAGGCTACCCCATGGAAGACGTTCATGTGACGCTGTACGACGGCAGCTATCACGAGGTCGATTCGTCGGAAATGGCGTTCAAAATCGCCGGTTCCATCGCCGTCAAGAAGGCGGTGGGCAAAGCCAAGCCGGTGCTGTTGGAGCCGGTCATGCGCGTCGAGGTCACGGTGCCGGAAGAATACATGGGACCGGTCAACGGCGATCTGATCTCGCGCCGCGGCCGCCTCGAAGGAACCGAAGTCGCCGGCGGTACGCACATTATCAAATCCATGGTGCCGCTTTCGGAAATGTTCGGTTACGCGACCGAGCTGCGTTCGCGCACGCAGGGCCGCGGCAGCTTCACAATGCACTTCGGCCAGTACGAAGAGGTTCCCAGGAATTTGGCGGAAGAAATTATCAACCGCAACAAGGGTGGAGTGGCAACCAGGTAAGGTAACGGAGCCCGGAGCGTAAGCGACGGGTTAGGCGAGGGAGCAGCAACAGAACCGCGACCGTAAGGGAGCGGACGAAATTAGGAGCAATTTGCATGGCGAAAGAGAAATTTGACCGCAGCAAGCCGCACGTGAACATCGGGACGATCGGGCACATCGATCACGGCAAGACGACTTTGACGGCGGCCATCACGAAGGTGCTGGCCAAGCACAATCCGAAGAACAAGTTCCGCAGCTTCGATTCGATCGACAACGCGCCGGAGGAGAAAGCGCGCGGCATCACGATCGCGGTTTCACACGTGGAATACGAAACCGCGAAACGCCACTATGCCCACGTCGATTGCCCGGGCCATGCCGACTACATCAAGAACATGATCACGGGCGCGGCGCAGATGGACGGCGCGATTCTGGTGGTGGCCGCCACCGACGGTCCCATGCCGCAGACGCGCGAGCACATTCTGCTGGCGCGCCAGGTGGGCGTGCCTTACATTGTGGTGGCGCTGAACAAAGTGGACATGGTGGACGACGCCGAGTTGCTGGAGCTGGTGGAACTGGAAGTTCGCGAGCTTTTGAAGAGCTATCAGTTTCCGGGAGACGATCTGCCGGTGGTGCGGGTGAGCGCGCTGGGAGCGCTGAACGGCGAGGCGAACTGGGAACAGTCGGTAGAAGACCTGATGGCGAAGGTGGACGAGTACATTCCGCTGCCCGAGCGTCCGGTGGACAAGCCGTTTCTGATGCCGATCGAAGACATTTTCTCGATCCAGGGCCGCGGGACGGTAGTGACGGGCAGGATCGAGCGCGGGATGTGCAAGATCGGCGAGGATATGGAGATTGTGGGCTTCAAGGACACGCGCAAGACGGTGGTGACCGGCGTGGAAATGTTCAAGAAGCTGCTGGACGAAGGGCGTGCGGGAGACAACGTGGGCCTGCTGCTGCGCGGCATCGAGAAGACGGACGTCGAGCGCGGGCAGGTGATCGCGAAACCGAACACAATCAAGCCGTTCAAGAAGTTCAAAGGCGAAGTATACGTGCTGTCGAAAGAAGAAGGCGGGCGGCACACGCCGTTTTTCAACGGCTACCGGCCGCAGTTTTACTTCCGCACCACCGACGTGACGGGAGTGGCCAAGCTGCCCGAAGGCACGGAGATGATTATGCCGGGCGACAACGTGTCGATTGAGGTGGACCTGATCACGCCGGTGGCCATGGACAAGGGCTTGCGTTTCGCCATTCGCGAAGGCGGCCGCACGGTCGGCGCCGGAACCGTCAGCGAGATTGTGGAGTAACAGAACCGCGAGCGTGAGCGAGCGGAGAGGATTTTATGGCGCGTGAAATTATTCAGTTCCAGTGCAGCGAATGCAAAAATCGGAACTACAGCAAGACCAAAAACAAGAAGACCACGACCGAGCGTCTGGAGATGAAGAAGTTTTGCCCGTATTGCCGGAAGCACCAGCCGCACCGGGAAACCAAGTAGGCTTTTGCCGGTTCTGGGTTCGGTTTTGCTAGGCTGAAAGGGAAGCTTTTTCATAGGGGCATAGGTTTAACGGTAGACCAGCGGTCTCCAAAACCGCGAGTGGGGGTTCGAATCCCTCTGCCCCTGCCAAGCGCCGCCTTCAGACCATCCGGCAAGCGGAGGCAGGCTGAACTCAGGAGCAGCATTGTATGGAAACAAGTACCGTAGTGATGAGCTGGCCGCAACAAACGAAGTCTTACATCGAGGAGGTGAAGGCGGAGATGCGCCGCGTCTCCTGGCCCAGTTGGAAGCAGGTGCGCGCCACCACCGGCGTGGTCATCGGCGCGGTGTTTCTGTTGGCCGCTTATTTCTGGGTGATCGACAGCATTTTCAG
>JBOGMI010000532.1:0-1545 GCA_050746645.1 Bryobacteraceae bacterium
GAATGGCGCTCAGTTAAGCCGCAGCGCAGCTCCATCTGCGAGCTAAGGGTTTGAAGGAAAAGAAGAAGGTTGGCACGGAGTGGTAGGATGAAGGTGTCAAGCAAACACCCATCCGCCCCGGAGGCCAACCTTCATGGCAATCGAGTGTAGAGATCAGGCGGCGCGGCGGCAACACGCCATCCGCCGAGATGTGCAGAGAGCGGCGTCGCGGGTCGATTCGATGCATTTCTTCAACTTGCTGACCAGCCCGGAGCTGCTCGATGAGCTGGAGGCTTTGCTGCCCGAGTACCGCGAGCGCAGGTATCCGCCGACCGTTGCGCTGGCGATGTTTCTGGGGCAGGTTTTGAGTGCGGACGGCTCGTGCCAGAACGCGGTGGATGAGGCGGTGGTCAACCGTCTGCTGAGCGGCCTTCAGGCCCAGAGCGCGACCACCGGCGGGTACTGCATGGCGCGCCAGCGCTTGCCGCAGCAGATGGTGCGGGGATTGGCGCGTCGGGTGGCAGCGGGACTGGATGCACACACCCCGGTGCCATGGCGCTGGCGCGGTCGGCCGGTCAAGTTGGTCGATGGCTCGACGACGCTGATGGCGGACACGCCGCAGAACCAGGACGCGTTTCCTCAGCACAGTCAACAGGAGCGCGGAGCCGGCTTTCCGATTGCACGGCTCGTCGGGGTGATCTCCCTGGACCATGGGGCACTGCTGGATGTGGCGATCGGCCCGTACAAAGGCAAGGGAACGGGCGAGCACGGCTTGTTTCGGCCCCTGAAAGAGAGCTTCGCCAAAGGCGATGTGATGGTGGCGGACAGCTACTACGCGAGCTATTTTCTCATCGCCGATCTGCTCTCCCGCGAGGTGGACTTCGTATTCGAGCAGCATGGGGCGCGCACCACCGACTTTCGCACCGGGGAGAAGCTTGGCGTGCGCGAGCACCTGGTGCGATGGGCACGCCCTGTGCGGCCCCAATGGATGAGTGCCCAGGAGTACGAGAGCCTTCCGCGAGAGCTGACGCTGCGGGAAGTGCAAGTCGGCAAGAAGGTGTTGGTCACTTCCTTCCTCAGTCCGCGCGAGGTCTGCAAGCGCGAGCTCGGTCGGCTGTTTCGACTGCGCTGGAACGTCGAGCTCGATCTGCGCAACATCAAGACGACGCTGGGAATGGAGAAGCTCGCCTGCAAGAGCCCGCAGATGTGTGAGAAGGAGCTGTGGGTGTACATGCTCGCTTACAATCTGATCCGATTGCTGATGGCGCAGGCGGCCTCCCTGGCCGGCATTCTGCCGCGACAGATCAGTTTCAAGCATACCGTTCAAGTGTGGGTGGCTTGGAGTGGGAGGCAGTTCCTCTCCGAGGCTCCGGAAGACATCGCCGGACTGTTCCGCGTGATCGCCCAGGTTCGGGTCGGAAGGCGACCTGGAAGGCTTGAACCGCGCGCTATCAAGCAGAGACCCAAAGCCTTTCCACGCTTGCACACGACGCGCCGCCGTGCTCGCGCAATCATCCGCCGACACGGACGTCCTCGACGCCTGGCGGCCTAACTGAGTGACATTCG
>JBOGMI010000533.1:0-2741 GCA_050746645.1 Bryobacteraceae bacterium
CCCGCCAAGGGCGCCCCTTCATGGCAGTAGTGAATGTTTTTAGCTGTTCTCGCATTAGCCCTGGCAACGTCCGCTCCGATTCAGCAGCCGAGCCCGTTGCACAACCACTGCTTTGTCGAGTTCTATAACGCCGATTTTACCTCCGCCATCTCTTGCTTCGCGCGTGAATTAAAAGCCAAACCGAGCGATCCGGCCGCCAACAACCATCTTGCCGAGGCGATTCTCTATAAGCAGCTATTTATTCACGGGGCGCTCGAATCGGAACTGGTTAGCAGCACCAATCCGTTCCTTACGATGCCCAGGATAAAAGTGCCGCCGGCGATCGCCTCGCACTTCAAGAAGCTAATTAAAAAATCCCTATCGCTCAACCAGGCAGAATTGAAAAAGAACCCGCGGGATGTAAGGGCCTTATATGCATTGGGCGTCGCTCAGGGGCTGAGTGCAAATTATAAGTTCCTCATCGATAAAAACTGGACGGGAGCCTTGCACGATGCCAAAGCCGATCAGAACGCGAATGAAAAGATCCTCGATATCGATCCCAACTTTGTAGATGCTTATTTAGTAATCGGACTGTACAAATATGTTATAGGGAATTTGCCTTTCTATATGCGTGCGCTCGGTTATCTCGGCGGTTTTGGCGCCGGAAACAAAAAAGAAGGCATTCAGGAGATAGAAGAAGTCAGCCGCAAGGGGATTCTCGACCGCTACGGCGCGGATATGTTGCTGTGCGTCCTGTTCCGGCGCGAACACGAGCCGCAAAAAGCGCTGCCCATATTGAAAACGCTGGCGGCACATTTTCCGCGCAATTATCTCTTCCTCTTCGAAGAGGCCGAGATGTACAGCGATCTGGGAAAGAAGAAGGCTGCGCTCGATGTGATCGATCGAATCGAAACGCTGCGGCGCCAGAACGCTCCGGGATATGCGCGCGTTCCTTTGGCGAAAATCGCCTACCTGCGTGCCAATCTGCTGTTTTGGTACAACGATCTAGGCCAGGCGCTGGCATCTTTGAAAACGGCCACTAATACGGACAACCATCTCGACCGGAGAACGCGCACCATGGCCTGGCTGCGTCTGGGCCAGGTATACGATCTGAAGGGCGATCACCAACCGGCCGTCCAGGCATATCGTCAGGCCATGAGCACCGAACCCCATTCGGCGGCCGCCGCCGAGGCGAAACGCTATATCTCGAATCCGTATCGCCGCAAGCACTGACCCCAATCAAGTAAACTAACTGGCAACCATGAAACCTGAACTATACCGGGAAATCTGCGATCGCTTGCATCACCTGCTCGGAGAGGAGACCGACTTTATCGCAAATGCCGCGAACACCTCCGCGCTGCTGTTTCAGAGCCTCCCCGAGGTCAACTGGGCCGGTTTTTATATTGCCCGCGGCAGCGATCTGGTTTTGGGCCCGTTCCAGGGCAAGCCCGCCTGTGTGCGCCTCCCGCTGGGGAAAGGCGTCTGCGGAGCAGCCGCCGTCGAACATCGCAGCGTCATCGTACCGGACGTAAGCCGCTTTCCCGGCCATATCGTTTGCGATCCGGATGCGCGCTCAGAAATTGCGGTTCCGCTGTTGAGCTGGGGCCGCCTGATCGGAGTGCTCGATTTGGACAGCGCCACCCTTAACAGATTCGACGAAGACGACCGCGAGGGCCTGGAATCGGTCGCCGCCATTTTGCTCGCCTCTCATTCGACCGGCGACCTGCCGGATCTGGACGAGCAGGCCAGGGGCGAAGAAGCCAATTCACTCAGCTAGCCCATAATTTTTTCGTCTTTAGATCCAGCGCCTTACGCCTGCTGCGTCCTCTCATCCCACACGCCCGCCCACACACTCGTGGGGTCAGCCATTCTTGGCTGCCGCGCCCTTTCCAGGGCGCGTCTTCTCTGGAGCATCATCCATGTCAACAGCCAAGCAAATCGCGGCCAATCGCCGCAACTCTCAAAAATCCACTGGCCCCAAATCCGTCGAGACCAAGGCCATAGTCGCGCAGAACGGCACCAAACACGGCCTCTGCGCCAAATTCCGCGTCCTTAAAGAAGTCGAAAAGCAGGAAAACTTCGACGCATTTCTAAATAAGCTCATCGAGGACGAACAGCCCGTCGGCGAGGCCGAAATCGAACTGGTCGTCAAAATGGCCGAACATACTTGGCTCGCCAAGCGAGCCCTGCGCCTGCAGAACACCTGTTTTGCGCTCGAGCCGAAAACTCCCGAGGAGGCCAAAATCGGCGGCATCCCGGTCAGTCTTGACCCTCGCGAGCTCGAATGTTACGTCCGCTACCACGCCGCCCAGGACCGTGCCTATCAGCGCGCTTCGGCCGAGTTTCAGAAGCGTAAGAAAGCACGGCAGTTAGCCGAAATTGGCTTTGCTTCGCAAAAACGCGCCGAGGCCGAAGAATCCCGCAAGGCCGAGAGACACGCCGTTCAGATCGCGACCGCCAATCTGCGCAAACAACGCGAAGAAATGAAGCTTGGCGACGCCATCGCCAAAATGCTGCCTCCCAATTTCGACATTTCTTCCCTAAATCAAGCCTTTTCCACAAATGGAGCACCATTGACCTTGTCGTCGCAACTCTGAACGCAACAGCCCCATCAGAGCCGCGACCAAAGGGAGCGGTTGGCTTGTTTAGCTCCCCACTAGCAGACAATCTACTAGACAGAACGCGATTGTTCTACTAGAATGCCTTCTATACGCTATGGCTCAAGACAACTCTGAGAAAACCCGGATCGAGCTGCTCCAAGG
>JBOGMI010000534.1:0-1635 GCA_050746645.1 Bryobacteraceae bacterium
TCGTTCAGCAGTTTCGTATTGATCGGCGTTTCGATGGCGCCTGGAGCAATGTTGTTCACCGTAATGCCGAGCGGCGCCAGCTCCAGCGCCAGATTGCGCATCATCATCTTCATGCCCGATTTCGCCATGCAGTAGGGCGTGAAATTCGGAAACGGCAGTTCTTCATGGACCGAGCTGATGTTGATCACCTTTCCCCCGCGCTTATGCTCGCGCGCATAGCGAGCGAAGGCTTGGGTCAGGAACAGCGGCCCGGTCATGTTGGTATCGACGACGGTCCGGTAGTCCTCTTCTTTGATATCGAAAATGTCGGCGCGGATCTCGATCCCGGCGTTGTTGACCAGAATGTCGATGGGGCCTACCTGGCGCACGGCTTCGTCGAACAGACGCTGGGTCTCGCCGGCTTTGCTGATATCGGCTTGAATGACGGCCGCGCGGCGGCCCAGTTTTTCGACATCGGCCTTGGTCTGCTCGCCACCCGCGCGATTGCGGCGGTAGTTAATGGCGACGTTAGCGCCTTCCTCGGCGTACCGAATGGCGATTCCGCGGCCAATCCCCTGGTCCGAACCAGTAATCAGAGCTGTTTTTCCTTGTAGACGCATATGTTGTCTAATAGTACAGAACCCGGTATTCTATTGCCGCAAAGACTGGGGCAGCATTTCCTCATTCGCGACTCGATTCTCGAACGCCTGGCCGTAGCTGCCTGCGGCGATCATGTGCCGCGCGTGGTCGAAATCGGCCCCGGCCGCGGTGCGCTCACACGCCATCTACTGCCGCGAACCGAGGAACTGCATGCCGTCGAGATCGATGCCGCGCTGGCCGACATGCTGCGGCACAAATTTGCGAGCGAGCCGAACCTTCACGTCCATACAGCCGACGTGCTGGCGATGGACTGGTCCGCATGGGGACCGGCGGCGATCGCTGGAAACCTGCCCTACTACATCACTTCGCCGATACTGGAGCGTTTTCTCGCGCTCGACGAACGTTTTCCAGTAGCGGTGTTCCTTATGCAGGCCGAAGTGGCGGCGCGGCTTGTGGCGCAGCCGAATACACGGGATTACGGCTATCTCACTGTGGCCACCCAACTCGTGGCAGAAGCCGAAATCGTCGTGAAAGCGCCGCCTTCGGCCTTCTCTCCGCCGCCCAAAGTCGATTCCGCCGGCGTGCGTCTGACGCGAAAGCCGCATCCGCCTTCCGGTCTCGCCGATCTATTGAAATTCGCGTCCCGGTGCTTTGCCCACAAGAGAAAAACCTTGCGCAACAACTTGCGCCCGTTCTACGGCGAAGCCGCCGGCCATCTGCCCGAATCGCGTCTTCGCGCAGAGCAGCTCAGTATGGAACAGCTTGCGAATTTATATGCGCGGCTGCATGGTTAAGCCTTTGAGCTGTTTAAACGTTCCGTTTTACAAAGCCTTCCCGCAGGCCGCCCCATTTGCGCGCAATCAATTCCGCGATGCCCAGCGCGATGGCGAGCGCCAGCAGTCCAGGCCAAAGCTCCAGCCTCCGATAGACGAACCGCCCATGCGAATCGAAGACGGAATCGGGCGAGGGAGCATAATCGCCGCCGGTTTGTGCGGCAATCCGCCGCAGCAGGCGCTCGTTCGCGCCATATGCGCGCGATTCCAGATCGCCCCGGTA
>JBOGMI010000535.1:0-1442 GCA_050746645.1 Bryobacteraceae bacterium
GGCTGCGATCTCATGATTGCCGCGGGCGGTGACGGAACTATCAACGAAGTTGCCAATGGCATGCTGCATAGCCCCGTTCCTCTGGCCATCCTGCCCGGAGGCACCGCCAACGTTCTGGCGCACGAAATGGGCCTGCCGCTCGATCTCGAAAAGGCCGCGGCGCGGATTCCCCAACTTCATCCCGTGCCTATCGCGGTGGGAAGGCTGCGGATTCCGGGATCGCCGCCGCGCCTATTCTTGTGCATGACCGGCGCGGGCCTCGATGCGCAGATCGTCTATCATGTCAACCGCAACCTCAAAGCCGCGCTCGGCAAGCTGGCTTATTACGCGAGCAGTTTCCGTCAAGTCTTTCGGCCTCTGTGCGAGTTCGAGGTTTGCGTCGAGAGCGAGCGTTTCAAAGCCAGCTTCGCCTTAATCAGCCGGGTGCGCAATTACGGCGGGGATCTGGAAATCGCGCGCGGCGCTTCTCTGCTGCGCGACGATTTCGAAGTCGTGCTCTTTCGTGGGATGCAAAGCGTGGGCTATTTGCGTTATCTCGCCGCAGTCCTGATCGGCCGCGCGCACCGCGTGCGAGGCTGCACCGTTTTACGCGGCCAGTCGGTCGTATGCCGCTGTCCGGAAGAGCTTGCAGCGAGTAACCGGCAGACCACAAAAAACGATGGTCTGCCCCACCCCGACATCTATGTGCAGGTGGATGGAGAACTGGCCGGAACGCTGCCGATCACCGCCGAGATCGTTCCCGCTGCGCTCAAGCTTTCGATGCCGGCGGAATACCTCGCCAGAGAACAGGAGCGGCCCGCGGCCCCGGTCCGGCATGGATAATCTCACACACTCGCTCATCGGACTGGTCCTCGCGCGCGCCGGTCTCAATCGCTTCTCTCCCTGCGCCACGCTGCTGCTGCTGATCTCGGCCAATATCCCGGATATCGATATCGTCGCGCTCGGCTGGGGTCCGCTCCGCTACTTTGAAATCCACCGCGGCTACACGCACAGCCTTGTTGGCTTGCCGCTGATGGCGCTGCTCAGCGTGCTGCTGACTGCTGCGCTTTGCCGCCGGAAATTGCCTTGGTTCCGCGCCTGGCTGATCTGCGTAGCCGGTGTCGGCAGCCACTTACTGCTCGATTGGACCAACGATTACGGCATTCGTCTGCTGCTGCCGTTCTCTTCGCGCTGGTTCGCGCTCGATCTCAACAGCCTTGTCGACGTAGTGATCTTGTGCGCGCTTGCGATAGCCGCTATCTGGCCGCTTCTCGCGCACCTGGTTGGGGCCGAGATCGGCGAACGCAAGAAACGCCCGGCGGGCCGCCGCATCGCTATCGCGGCGCTGGTATTTGTGGTGCTATTTGACGGCGGCCGCGCGGTTTTGCACGCCAGGGCCGAGGCCCAGCTCTGGTCCCGGCTGTATCAAAACGTGCTGCCCCTTCGCACCGCCGCTTTGCCGA
>JBOGMI010000536.1:0-18429 GCA_050746645.1 Bryobacteraceae bacterium
ACCAGCAGTACCCGTCCGGTTTTGCTCACTTTGTTGGCCCCGAGTTTTATGTGGAGCAGATTGGGGTGGTTGCGGCCGCTCTGCAGCAAGCTCTGGTCCAGGACTACGGCGGATTGCTCCGGATTGCGCCGGCCTGGCCAAAAGAATGGGACGCCGACGCCACCGTTTACATCCGGCAGAAGAGCAGAGTGGATGTTCAGATCCGCCATGGCGTCCCGGCGACCATCGTGATAGAAGCCGGCGCGAGCGGGCGTATGGCGGTACGAAATCCGTGGCCCGGAAAGCCCGTCGAAGTGGTTTCGTCGGATGGCAAGCGCATCACACGAACAGATGGCACGTCGCTGCTCCATTTTGATGCTGAGGCTGGAAAATCTTATCTGATACAGCGTATCGGCAGCCCAAACAGCAAGCTTCCCTTTCAAGAAGTGGACGGAGTTCCTGCAAGCCAGCCGAAATCAATGGGCATTCGACATATCGGAATGCCATGAAATCGCTGCGCGCCGTGAAAGGTGCAACTGTTGCCGTAAACTGTCAACATGCCCGGTAACGCTTTACCCGAAGGACGGGAGACGTTATTGAGCCGTGGCTTCGGTGCATTACTGGCCGACCTGCGTTACGGCTGGCGAGGGCTGCGTCGGCGTAGAGCCTTTACACTGATTGCGGCGCTGATTTTGGCCCTGGGGATCGGCGCTACCACCGCGGTGTTCAGCCTTTTCTATGCCGTTCTCATGCGTCCGCTGCCCTATAAGGCTCCTCAACGACTAGTGATCGTCTGGGCCGGCTTTCGATCGGCCGGGAACTCGCGTGCCCCGGTATCGGGCGCGATTCTTCGGGAAATTCGACAGCGCAGCCGTTCGCTGAGCGGCGTCGCCGGTATTTGGGTGATCACGCGAACCTTCGCCGGGCAGAATCCCGAGCAGGTGAAGGCCGCTCGGGTTACGGCTAACTTCTTCGACGTGCTCGGCGTTCCGGTGGCGATCGGCCACAGCTTTACCAAAGACGAGAACGGCGGGCCTGCAATCATACTCGCGAACGGCATATTCAAAAGCCGTTTTGCCGGGAACCGCCGCCTCCTGGGAAAAGCGCTGCCAATAGAAGGCGCGGACAACTTACTTATAGGCGTCCTTTCAGCGAATTTTCAACTCCATTTTGCACGCGATGCCAACGTTCCAGCCAGTGTGCAGCTCTTCGAGACATTTTGGCCTGGTGTTTTGAGGGGCCGCAAGCAATACTTTATTCGCGTCATCGGGCGTATGAAGCCCCGCGTGTCGATCGCCGAAGCGCAGCACGACTTAGATCGCGTCGGTAAAGAGATCCGCGCTATTTATCCGGAATATGCTCGAGATAATCTTCGCTTCACGGTAGTCGGCATGCAGGCCGACGCGGTCCGCCAAGTCAGGCCTGCGCTCACGGCGCTATTCGCCGGCGCGTCATTTGTCTTATTCATTTGCTGCTTAAATCTAGCCGGATTGCTGGTCGCTCGCGCAAGCGATCGCCGTAAAGAGATGGCGATTCGTCTCGCGCTCGGAGCCTCCCGTCTCCGCATCGTTCGTCAACTGCTTGTGGAGAGCTGCATCCTCTGTCTGCTGGGCGGCGGGGCGGGGATCCTTCTAGCCTGGGCCGGATCCCGCGGATTAATCGCAATACGGCCGGAGCAGCTTGCCCCGGCCGCTATGCCCGGTCTTAGTTGGCCTGTTCTACTGTTCGCGGTGTTATCCACGTTTGGGGCGGCCATTTTATTCGGCCTGATGCCGGCAATCGAAAGCTTCCGCACCGGGATAACGGCAACTCTCCAGGTAGGTACTCGCAGCCGGGTGTCTCATCTGCACCGCCGTTCCGGGAATGCGCTGATTATTCTGGAAGTGGCCGTTACGTTCATGCTTCTCGCAGGCGCCGGTCTTACCTTTAAGACACTTTCGAATATGGAACAGGTGCGCCCCGGTTTCCAACCACGCTATCTACTCGCCTTTCAAATCGGGGGGCCGTTACACTCGGTTGACGAATGGCAATCGGCATTGGCCGGCGTGCCCGGTGTAAAACGCGTCGGCGCCACATCCCATTTGCCCTTCGATGCTTCTATTCCTAATTGGTACAACCAATATTACCCGGAAGAATCTAAGGACAAGGCTCCCCTCATTGCGGATCTCCGTTGTATTACGCCAGGATACTTCGCCGCAATGGGAGCGCATCTTCTGGAAGGCCGCTACTTCAATAAGCAGGACAGCGCCCATAGCCAGGAGGTTGCGATCGTGGATGAAATAGTCGCGCGTTCCACTTGGCCTGGCCAACGAGCGATTGGAAAAAAAATCACGGTCGAGCACGCGTCGCCAAATGGGTTCAGGGCCATCCCAAGCGTCGTCGTGGGAGTTGTGCAACATCTATATAGTCATTCGCTGGTTAGAAAGGGACGAGGCCAAATTTACATGCCGTACGATCAGAGCCCGCGAAGCCCCTTGACCTATGTCCTGCGCACACGCTCCCTCCTCTCTCCGTCATTCCAACCATCCGGCGGCTGCTCCAGCGTCGTAATAAAAACTCAGCGATGGCGAAAATCAAACCTATGACGGCATATATCGGGCGTGAACTTGCTCCCATGCGGTTCACCTCCATCCTGGCGGCCGCCTTTGCAGCCTTGGCCCTGTTACTGGCGGCAACCGGCATTTACGGGACGATCAACTATCGCTTATCGCAGCGGTTGCCGGATTTGGGGGTGCGCATAGCGTTGGGCGCTAGCCCGCGGCGAATCAGTTGGCTCGTGCTGCGAAATATTCTGTCGTGCGTTGTGGCGGGGGTGCTGATTGGAAGCGTTGGCCTCTTCATTGCCTCCCATTGGATAGGTACATTTTTGTATGGTGTTGCTTACTACGATCCGTCCAGTTATACCGCCGCGCTGCTTCTGATCATCGCATCGGCGTTAGCGGCTTGCTGGAGTCCTGTGTGGCGGGCGGCAACTATGAATCCCGTTGCTCTCCTGCGCGCCGAATGATGCCTTTGGCCAGTTCATTCGAACAGAGCCGCGACCGCAAGGGAGCGGTGCGCTCCAGCCTACCCGATGTAATCGAACAGCGTTTTATTGCTCAGGGTCGCGTGGGCGGAAATAGCCGCGTTAAGCGCGGTTTCATCCATGGTGAGTTGGGTCGCAACGGTCGGGATGTCGGCATCGCGCAGAGTCCCGAGATTCGTCTGCAGATCCGTTAGTCTTCGCGAGGCGTCCTGATTTGCCTGGCTGATCCAGTTTTCGAGGTCGCCGTAGTTGGTTCCGGCTTCATTGACCTGGGTGACGGCGGATTTCAGGTTGAGCGCCGCGGTCTGAATGAACGATTGATCGCCGCTCTGGAGAGCCTGCCACAGCGCGTGGACCTGCGAAAAAACGCCGGAGCCCGCCACCCCGCCCTGCGAGTCGAAAATCTGCGAAGCCAGTATTCCCGGCACGATCGAGTTGCCGCTGGAATCGCGCAGAATCGCCGTGTTGCTCGCAGCGGAGGTTTGCGCCGTCAGGCTGGAGGGTTGCGCCAACTGAGTAATCGACCCGTTGCCGCTGCTATCGAATAGATTCCAGTTCACGGTTATGTTCTCCGCGCCGTCAGCCAGATTATTGATGTTCACCGTTACCGGGTTGGTGGTGGCGGAATTCAGGGTTCCGTCCGCGTTGAAGGTGAGCGTTCCCGAGGCCAGCGTGGGATCCGTTGCCGGCGATCCGAACGCCAGCGGCGCAATGCCGCTCGCGCTGGCGTTATTCGAAAGCGTAATCTGGTTCCCGCTAATCGACGCCACAGTCGTCCCCGCCGGTATACCGGTTCCGCTCACCGTCTGTCCTGCCGCAATACCCGTAGGATCCGCCACCGTCAAAGTAGCGCTCCCGGCCGTGGTGTAGCTGGTGGCTGCGACGAGGGCAATCTGGCTGGCCGGAATGGTGATCTGATAAGCCCAGGTATTCGGCGGACTCGGCGCCAAGGTGAGCGTGACCGTCAGCGTATGCGACTGGCCGAGCGAATCGGTCACCGATACATTCTGGGAATAATTGGACGAGCCGGAATCAAGATTTCCGCTGAGCGAAAGATCGGTGGGCGCCGGAACCACGCCCGCGGGCGCGTTTGTGTCCAAAGTATAAGGCGCGATGCCCGGCTGGTCTCCCCCGAAAATATATTGCCCGTTGATGCTGGTATTGGCCACCGAGACCAGTTCCTGCTGGATGTTCTTCACCTGCAGCGCAAGGGCGGATTCGGTGGTCGCATTCGTCGTGCCGCTCGCGCCTTGAGCGGCAATCGAAACCAGTTGATCGAGCAGACTCCCCGCGTTCTGGATCGCGCCATCGGCGGTTTGTGCCGTTACGTTCGCCAGATTCAGGTTCTTCTGCACTTGCGTAACCTGATCGATCTGGCTCTGGGTGTCGAGAATGGACGCAATCGCCCCTGGATCGTCGGACGGTTTATTGACGCGGATGCCCGAGCTGACTTCGTTGTTTTCCTTTGCGAGCCGATTTTCGATGTTGTTGAGGTTCGCCAGAAAGCCCGGATTGTAAGCGTCGATTCCGCTGATCATAGAAGCCTCCTTTCTCTGCTTATAACTGCTCCATCACTGTCATCAGGTACTGCGTTGTCTTGTTAATTACCGAAATCATCTGCGACGCGGCTTCGTAGCTCTGTTGAAACTGCAGTAAAAGCGCGGCCTGGTCGTTCAGTGAAACCCCCTCGAGTTGCGAGCGCGCGCTCTGCGCCTGCGACAGCAATTGGCTTTGCGTCTGCTGCGTGGCGGAAGCATTCGATTCCTGATTTCCAATAGCCGCCGCCAGCGAGCTATAGAAATCGGTAAAGGTCATGTTGCCGAGCCCCGAGATCTGCGTGCTGAATAGCTGTGTGAGCTGATCGGCTACCCCGTTCGCCACCGCCGGCGGCCCGGGATCGACCGCAGCGAGTTGCGACCCTGTGATCGCCGGGTTCAGCGCCAGCGTCGACGCTACCGAGGTTGGCGAACCGGGACTGTAGGTGAATAGGGGAATGCCCGCAGCGCCGGAGCTTGTCTGCCCGCTCGTAAGCAATGTGTTTACCTGGTCCGCGATCGATTGGGCAAGCTGGTTGAGGCTGCCCTGCTGCTCTCCATCGCCCGTCAACGACGGGAGCGTGACGTTGCGAAAATGGAGCAGCGCCGCAATCTGGCCGTTCGAGACGGTGGACGTGACGTCCTGTCCCGTGGAGGTTATGATATGCGCGTCGGGCGGAGCGTCGGGATTCGTTGCATCGGAGGAAGGAAGGAACTGAACCCCAAGGTTGGTAGTCGTCGTGCCGGCCACCAGCGGTATCTGTCCGGCCATGGTCACCGTTACGGTTCCGTCGCTCTCGGTCTGTGCGGAAATCGAAGTCAGATTGGAAAGCTGCTCGAGATCGTTGTAAAGCTGGGCTTGAAGACCGGGATCATTCTGATCTCCTTGCCGGATACCGGTATTGATCTGCGCAATTTGTGAACTGAGCGCGTTGATCTGAGTGACGGTGCTCTGGAGTTCCTGATCGGTTTGCGTACTGAGTTGGCCGACCGTACTGGAGGTGGTGTTGAAGGCTTGCGCGAGCCCTTGGGCGGCATTCAGGACCTGCTGCCGCGAGGGGCCGTCGTTCGGATTACTGCTCCAGGCAGAAAGCGCCGCGGAAAGCGTGCTCAGGGCGCCCGGTATTCCGCTGGTGCCCGTGACATTGAAAATCGATTGCAGCGCTGAGAGACTCGTCGCCGATTGCGTCGCCGTGCCCAGCAATTCGTTCTGGTTCCAGACGGCTTCTTCGGCGGACGCGTTGCGCGAGTCGTTCAGACCGGCGCTCGCAACACCTCCCCAGAGATTGCTGCCCGGGTCGAACAGCCGGGCTTCGATATTTAAGCTTTGTGTCGCATAGCCGGGCGTGGAGGCATTCGCCACGTTGTTTTGCACCACACCCATGGCCTGCTGAAGAACGTCCATGCTGCTGGCAACCGTGTTGAGCGCCGCAAATAGGCTCGACATAGCTTCTCACCTCACCCTTGAAACACCAAATGCTCCGCCTGCGCAGCCGCTTGCAGCTCACCCGCGGGCGTATAGGAATTCGAGCCGCCGGCTCTGACAGCAAACGATTGGCAAGTGAAAACCGCAGCGCTGTCGAGCAGCCGCGAGATGCGCGCCGCTTCGCGCCCGAGCCGGCGGCAGGCGTCGGCCAGCTCCCGATTCGCAGGCCGCCATTCGCGGCGTACCGCCGTCACGGCCCGCTGGGCACGATCCAACGCAGAGCATGCGCGCGCCGGCTCGAGCGGAAACCGAATCAAATCTTCGGCGGCATCCCGAAGCGAGGCTTCGGCGCGGTCCAGCAAGCGTCGCGTTTCCTCGAGATTCATCGTCGCGCCCTTCTCATCCGCTCAAATGCCCCTGCACCACCGACCGGCTCACCTCCGGCGGATCCACTGAATATTGCCCCGACTGCACCTGGGCGATGACTCCGCTTACACGGGCCTGCCGCTCCGGCGAAGAAGCCTGCCGCGCGAACGCCACCCAGTGAACCGCGTTCGAAAGCTGGGCCGAATCCGACCCGGCCGCTTCCTCAGGGTGGGCGGCCGACGGGCGGGTCTGTACATCCACTTCCGGTATCGAACCGGGGCCGTTACTCTTATAAAGATTGGTTGTTGTATTGTCTTCGATTCTCATACTCCGGCACCCCTGACCAAAAGGGTTCGTGAATTCCTATCGCTCTTTCTTTCCGGAATTAGAGAGAAATCCTCCGCTTTTCCGCCTGATTGGCCCCGCAGCAGCCCGTGCAGCTTCAAAGTCAGCCGTACCTCGCCCTCGGCAAGCCCGAGATTCGACGCGATTTCGCAGACCGAATGACCGCTTCGGTGCAGCTTCAGCACCTGCCCGCGGCGATTCAGGTGTACCGATTCGGATTGCGGCCCCCATCCGTCGGGCGGAATCGTCCGCCGGTCGAGATGCTCCAATTTCTCCTGTACGTCCTCGATTTGTTCGGGCATACGCTCCAGCCCTTGGGTGCGCTCGCGCTCGCTGGCCAGTTCCCTCTCAAGACGCCGGATCTGCCGCCGCAAGCGAAGCCATCCCAGCACCCCGATCCCCGCGAGCAGAGCCACCAGGCACCCCGCCAGAATCGGAATATACGGATTTGTTACCCAGCCCCATAGTTCCATCAATAGATCCCCCGCTCGCTCGGCCATTTGTATTCCATGTAGGAGCGCAGCCGCACCATCCCCTGCGCCCGCAGTTGCGAGATCCGCGTGACGTGAAGATTCATGGCCTCGGCGATCTCGCGCAGATTCATCTCTTCCTTGTAATAGAGGCTGAGCACAGTGCGCTCGTTCTCGGGCATCTTGGCGATGCCGCTGGAGATGACCCGCTCCAGCTCGGAACGCTCCAAAATACGTGCCGGCGACTCGCCTTCGTCGCCCGCAATGAACTTCAGCAAGCTCACTTCTTCGCCGTCCTCGATTACGTCCAGACTGCCGAGCGACACGCCTTGCAGCTCGAGCATCCATTCCTGATACTCGGCCAGCGGAAGTCCGAGTTCGGCGGCAATCTCCTCTTCGGCCGGAGCGCGCTTCAAGCTTTGCTCGGCGCGCGCAATCGCCTGCTGCACCTGTTTGAGACGCTTGCGTTTGTGCGTAGGGATGCCGTCGAGCCCGCGAATGCTGTCCAGGATCGCGCCCCGGATTTTATACTCAGCGTAGGTCTTGAGCGATGCGTTGTGGCTCGGGTCGTAGTGATCCACCGCAGCCAGCAGCCCGACGATCCCGGCCGAAACCAGGTCGTCGAGTTCGATGCTCGGCGGCAGTTTCTCGCGGATGCGCGTGGCGATCCAGGTTACCTGAGGCAAATGCTCCAGAATAAGCTGCTCCCGCTCCTCCTGCGACCGAACCTCCATCACGCATTGGTACATAGCGGCCATCTCCTCAGGCTGCGCTCACCGCGGCCGCTTCGGCCGGTTCCCAAAGACCTTCGAGCAGAGCGGCTTTCGAGGCCTCGGCGATATCTTCCGGAATCTTCTGCCCGGAGGAGAGGAAGGAAACCGGAAGGCCGGAGCGCAGCGCCTGATCGAGAACCGCGCCCGGGCTGCCCGCCTCGTCGAAGTGCGTGAAGGCAAGCTTGGCTGGGGCGAAGATTTGAAAGCGCTCGGCCGTGCGTGCCAGCACGCTCTGGCGCAGGAAAGTGGGGAGCAGCAGATGTACCTCGATCCGCCGCTGGCTCGAAACGAAGCCGGCCAGCTCCTGCGCGTCTTCCATTTCGTTTGCCGCATAGCCCGGGGTATCGATCAGCACCAGTTTCTTAGCCCGGTGCTCTTCGAGCGCGCGTGCGAATGCGGCAACGGTATGTACCGCCTGGAAGCCGGCGCCCAATATGTGTGCATAAGCCGAAAGCTGTTCCACCGCGCCCACACGCAAGGTATCGGTGGAAAGAATCTGCACCGGAATTCCCCGTTTCACGCCATGCGCGACCGCGACCTTGACCAGCAGCGACGTCTTGCCGCAACCCGGAGGGCCGGTGAACAGGGCCACCTTGCGGCCCGGCTCGCGCTCTCCAATCTCCGGCTCCAGCAGCAAACGCCGCTCGATCTCGGCGCTGACCGCCGCTTCGATCGCAGCCGCCGAAGCACGCGGCGACCGCGGATCCCCGTCAGTCAATCGGCGGGCCGCTTGCACCAGATCCTGCGCGGTTTCGGAGGAAAAATCGGCCGCTAAAAGCTGCTCGTAGAGCTTTTCGAGCTCCGGCCAGCGTTCGAGGCCGGCTAAACGCAGGTGCGCGCTTTGGCGCGACACCGATCGCTTCACGCCTTCAATCTGCCGCCGCAATTCGGCCATCTCCTCCAGCAAAGCGTCGCCACGCTCAGGCGTCGCCGCTTCCGGCGCCCCTTTGAGAGCCGCGGCGCCGGTGGGGTAGGGCGAAACCCCAAAAACCACTTCGTAAGCGCCTAGATTCCGCAGTTCGGCGTCGGTGTTTTTCGAATGCACCAGCATGGCCTCGGCGCCTAGCTCCGCCCGCGCCTTTTCCATCGCTTCCTGCACCGAATTCGCAAAGTACGATTTAATTTTCATCGGCTCCTCATATCGTTCCTAGCGAAACCAGCCGCACGGCCGGCGGAACCTCGTTGTGTGAAATGGGAAAAACATTGTCCAGCACCGGCTCGAGCATCTGGCGCAAAAAATACCGCGCCCCGGAACTGGTCACGACCACCACCGGGACTTCGCGCCGCTCGACCTTGCGCTCGAATTGCGAGACGATCTCGCGGACCGTTTGCGGCGCCAGCATCAGGATGCTGTTGTGATCGGTGTGCTGTACCGCCGACTCGATCGCCTGCTCGGCCGAAGGATCGAGCAGATACGCGGTCAGTTCGCCTCTTGCATTCAAATAAGGCTTGACCACGGAACGGCGGATCGCCTGACGCACGTATTCCGTCAGCAATATAGGGTTCTTGGTGGTGGGCGCGGCCTCGCCGACCGCTTCCAAAATGGAAACGCCGTCCCGGATCGAAACACGTTCTCGCAACAAGTTCTGCAGCACCTTTTGGATCACGGCTAATGAGAGCAGCTTTGGGACCAAATCCTCGACCAGTTTGGGATTTTCCTGAGCCACCCGGTCGCAGTAGAGCTTCGTATCCTGGCGCGAGAGCATCTCGCTGGCGTATTGGCGCACGAGTTCGACAAAATGCGTGCCGACGATATTCACCGGGTCCACGACCGTATAACCGGCCGAACGTGCCGCATCCACGCGCTCGGAGGGCACCCAAAGCGCCGGAAGCCCGAAAGCCGGCTCGCGTGTCTGTTGTCCGGCGAAGTTCTTATCGGCTCGCACGGTCGGGATCGCCAGCTCGCAGCCGGGCAAAATCTCGTAGCGCCCGATTTCGCTGCCCTTAAGCTGAACCACGTATTCCCGCGAACGCAAAGAGAGATTGTCGGTGACCCGCACCGGCGGCAGCAAAAAACCCAGATTTGTCGCCAGTTGCCGCCGGATGCCCGCAATTCGTTTCAGCAGCGGCGAAGCTTTGCCTCCCGCGACCAAACCGGCCAGCCCCAGGCCAACCTCGATCGCCACAGGTTCCACCCGCAGCAGCGTTTCGAGCTCTTCTTTGGGCGCCGCGCTTTTCGCCACCGCCTCTTTTTTGACGGCTGCGTCAATTTTTTTACGCTTCATCAGGCCCACCGTTCCCAGTCCCGCGCCCAGCAGCAGAAACGGCATCGTGGGCAACCCGGGAAAGACCGCCAGCGCGAGCAGCACGCCGCTTGAGAGCAAGAGCGGCTCGGTGCGGCCAAAAAGCTGCTTTTGGAACTCGGTCCCGACCCGTGCTTCGGAACTGGCGCGCGTTACAATCAGGCCGCCCGACATCGAAATCATGAGCGCCGGGATGACCGTGACCAGACCGTCGCCGATGGTCAGCACGGTATACGTCTTGATCGCCTCGCCCAGGTCCATCCCGTGCTGCAGCACTCCGATCAGAAATCCCGCAATGATGTTGATCCCGGTGATCAGGATGCTCGCGATGGCGTCGCGCTGGGTGAAGCGCGAAGCGCCGTCCATCGCGCCGTAGAACTCCGCCTCGGCAGATAGCTGCTTTCTGCGCCGCCGCGCTTCGGACTCATCGATGAGCCCGGCGTTCATCTCGGCGTCGATCGACATCTGCTTGCCTGGCAGCGCATCCAGGGTGAAGCGCGCCGAAACCTCCGAAATACGCACCGCGCCGTGGTTGATCACGACGTATTGAATCGCGATCAGCACCAGAAAAATCACGGCGCCGACAATGTAATTGCCGCCGACGACAAAATTGCCGAAGGCTTCGATCACCTTGCCCGCCGCCGCGGTTCCGGTGTTTCCGTTCAACAAAATCAGCCGCGCCGAGCTGACATTCAGTGCCAGCCGGAACATGGTCAGCAGCAGTAGCGTGGTGGGAAAAACGCTGAAATCGACCGGCTTCAGGATGTACATCGTCACCATCAGCACGATCACCGACATCATGATGTCGAGCACGATCAGGATGCTGAGCAACGCCGGAGGCAGCGGCGTAATCAGCGCCACGACAATGGCCAGAACGGCGAGCGGCACCGCCATCTCGCCGAGATGCGGCAGAGACATCTTGGGCTTCTTCCGGGCGGGTGCTGCGATTGCCTGTGGTTGCGCGGACATGTTCGTCAAAATGATTCTTCGGGCAATTTATGGTCCATCAGCCGGTAAATGTAAGCCAGAATCTCGGCGACCGCCTTATAGAATTCGAGCGGGATGATGCGCCCCACATCGGCCGCGTCGTAGAGAGCCCGGGCCAGCGGCGGATTCTCAATCACGGGAATCTCATGCTCGGTGGCGAGCTGGCGGATTTTGAGCGCCAGCCAGTTGCGCCCCTTAGCCACCACCACCGGACAGGCCATGGTAGCCGCCTCGTAGCGAATGGCAACGGCGAAGTGAGTCGGATTCACGATCACGGCGGTCGCCTGCTTCACGTCGCGCAGCATTTGCCGCCGCAGCAGATCGCGGCGCAGGCGCCGCACTCGGGCTTTGATCTGCGGATCGCCTTCGCTGCGCTTATACTCCTCCCGGATCTCCTCTTTGGTCATCTTGAGCCCCGACATATGCTTGCGATAGTTGCGGAACAGGTCCACGGCGCCAAACACGATGAAAACCGCGGCGGCTTTCCACAATAAGTTCCCGATCTCTGTCCCCATTTGAGCGGTGGCCATGTGTAGGCTTTCAAACGGCATGCGCAGCAAGGCCGGTGCGTGCCCGCGCACGAACGACTCCACCATCAGGCCCAGCGCCACCAGCAGAATCGCGGCTTCGAGGACCGACCGCAGGTTCTCTGCCGGCAGCTCGCGCAGCCGCTTGATGGGATTGAAACGGTCCGCTTTCGGAATCAGGCGGTGCAAACTGAATCCCATTTTGGTAAGCACCAGATGTGTCCCGAGCGTAATCACGACCAGCCCGGCGGCCATAGCGGCAAAGGGTTTGACGGAATCGATGAAGAGCGCACGCAGCAGCCCGACCCACTCGGCCGTGCCGATGTCGCGATCGATGCTCCGCTGCATGAGCATGGCGGTCGAGAGCTGCATTTGGTGGATAAAGGCGGGAACCGCATGCACCAGGAGCAGCACGACGACGGCGAATTGAACCGCTCCCACAAAGCCGCGTGCGGACAGGAATTGGCCCTGTTCACGGGCCTTTCGCAGCCGCTGCGGTGTGGGTTTTTCGGTTTTACTCGCGTCCGCCATAACCGTCAGCGCAGAAAGTAGCGGAATATCTTGCTGAAAACATCATTGGCCAGCGCTTCGTAGAGCCGCGGCACCGTGGCGAGCACGGCCGCGATCATGAACAGCGTCAGCAGCATCTTTGCCGGGAAAGCATGCATGCTCATCTGCAACTGGCCGTAAATTCTGCCCACGAGAGCCAGCGAGAGATCCACCATCAGCAGCAATCCCGCCACCGGCAACGCGAGCCGCATCCCGACCGAAAACACGTTTGCCGCGAGACCCAGCACCATATCGGCGAAAGCCCGGTTGATGACGAACGTGCCCGGCGGATAGCTTTGCAAACTCGCGGCAAAAGCCCGGATCACCTGCCTGTCAAGCCCGGCGGCGAAGAAGAGCAGCCCGGCCAGCAGTTGCGCCAGCACGGGCAAAGTCTCCGAGTCCGCGTGGTTGGTCGGGTCGACCACCGTGGAGTAGGCGTAACCGGCCTGCAATCCAAGCACCTGCGCTCCAAAGGTGAACGCCTCGGCGATAAAACTGACCATCAAACCTACCGATACGCCGAGCGCCATCTCGGAGATCAGCCACATCGTCAATTGGCCCAGCGTTGCGCGAGCGGCATCGACATGCGGCCATTGCGGAAACAGAGCCAAGGTGCAGGCGAGCGCGAATAAAATACGCGGCGCCGAGGGTCCGGCGCCTTTGCCGGGCATGGGCGTGAACAGGAACGCGCCGGTCATGCGCGTCAGCACCAGCAGGAACGCAAGCAGAGTCGAGGCCGAGAGCGTCAGCTCAGTGTGCATAGCGGTGCAGGTCGCCCAAAATCGCTACCGCGTAATGGGTCGCCTGGTGCAGCATCCAGGGCAGCGTCAGCAGGAACGCCACCAGCGCCGCCACGAGCCTCGGCACCGTGCTGAACACCGCATCCTGCAGCGACGTGGCGATCTGAATCAGATTGACCAGAATGCCCACGATAAACGCAATCGCAAGCAGCGGTGCACAGATCCAAAAAGCCACCATCATAGCCTCTCCGACGATGTGAACGGCAACTTGCGGTGTCATAGAAAAACCTCCTCCGTGGCGCACGCACTTTGCGTGCCGCGTCGAGACTCATCTCGACGCTTTCTGGGACAGACGATCGGTGTTTGTCGTCTGTCTACCGAAGGCATGTCCGGAAAGCACATAAATGATTTCGGCAACAATATACGGTCACGTAAAACTCTTCATCAGCGAGCCGATGACCAGATCCCAGCCGTTGACCAGCACAAACAGCAGGATCTTGAAAGGCGCGGAAATCATGGCCGGCGGCAATTGCATCATGCCGATGGAAAGCGTGACGGATGCGACCGCCATGTCGATGACCAGGAACGGCAGAAACAGGACCGCGCCAATTTGGAAACCCGCCCGCAGTTCGGAAAGAATATAGGCTGGTATCAGAATACGCAAGCTCACGTCGGAGGGATTACGCGGCGGCGGGGTCTTCGAGATCTCGACGAACAGACGAATGTCTTGCTCGCGGGCAAATTTCAGCAGAAATTTCTTGAGCGGCGCCGCGCCGCGATCGAGCGCCTCGGCGGTGGTGATTTGGCCCTGCTCGAGAGGCTCCCAGGCCTGGTCGTAGATCTTGGTGAGCATCGGCTGGATGATGAGCAGCGACAAAAAGAGCGACAGCCCGATCAGCACTTGATTCGACGGTGCGGTCTGCGTGCCGAGCGCCTGCCGCAAGAAATGCAGCACAATGGTAATCCGCAGAAACGGGGTGATGCACATGATCACCGCGGGCAGCAGCGCGAGCAGCGTGAGGCCCAGCGCCACCTGCATCGGCGCGCTGAGGGTGATCCCATGGCCGCCGGCCCCCGCATTCACGCCGAGCGAATGCAGCACGCTAGCCGGCGCTGCCATCGGCGTGGGGCTGGCCGCGAACGCCGGCGCCGCAAGCAGCCCGAATACGACGGCCTTACCCATCGGTTTTCTCCTCTGCTTCGATATTTTTCCCGAGCGTTTCCAGGTGCGTGCAGCCGGAGGGTGATACACCGACGAGGATCGTCCGGTTTTCCACCTTCACCAGGTGCAGCGAATGGTGTGTGGTCAGCGCGATGCGGTCCACGATTTCGAGCTTTCGGGTGCTGCTCGTGCGCCGCGCGAATCCGACCTTGACTTTCGCGACTCCTTTGCGCCGCAGCAGCCACAGGGCCCCGCCGAGCAGTGCCAGCACCAGCAAGACCGCCAAGAGTTGTTGCGCCATAGAGATCCGGAAAGACATCCGCGGCGCCGCTCCCTGTGCGGCGCCTCCATGGAGTCCATCGGACTAGCGGATCAGGTTCATTAGGTCCTGGGTAAGCGTATTGACGGTGGTAATCACGCGCGAACTCGCCTGATACCCGCTCTGATACGTGATCAGGTTCGTGAACTCGGTGGCCATGTCCACATTCGAACCTTCGAGTTGCCCACCGAGGATCTGCCCGCGGCCGCCCGACTGCGGCAAGCCGACCGCGGGAGCGGAAGTATCTGCCGTGGCGCTGAAGTTGTTGTTGCCGGCATTCTCGAGCGAATCCGGGTTTTGGATCGAAGCCAGTGCAAGCTGAGCTTCGACCATCTGCTTTCCATTGGAAAAGGTCGCCACTACCGTGCCGCCATTTTGGATGGCGACGGAGGTGAGCTGAGCGGCCAAGGTCCCGTCTTGCTGGGTCGCGGATACTGCAGAGGTAGTTCCGTATTGCGTAATGAGGGGGCTGCCGTTCGAGTCGAACAGGTTCCAATTAATGGCTCCGCCAGTGCCGATCAAGGCGCTATCGGCTAGAGTAGGCACCGTCAAGACAACTGGGCTCGTGGTGCCGGTCTGCAATGTTCCATCCGGATTAAAGGTCAGGGTTCCCGCCGGGGAAAGCAGGTTAACGGTTGTTCCGAAGGTCAGTGGGACAGCCGCTCCGGAGGCCGTAGCGTTTTGCGATAACGTAATCGTGGTGCCGGCAACCGACGCAACCGTCGTGCCTGCCGCTATGCCCGCTCCCGATACGCTTTCGCCGGTTACAATTCCGGTGGCGCTCGCGACTGTGATGGAAGGACTCCCGCTAGTTGTGGTTGCGGTCGTCTGGGGCACCCCGGTCGACAGATCGGCGCCCGGGATCGTAACTTGATAGTTCCAGGTATTGGGCGTCGCAGATGGCGTAAAGGTGGCCGTGAGCGTGTGCGTGTTCCCGAGCGAATCGACCGCGGTAACCGTAGTGGACCAGGGATTGCCGGCCGGGGTGTTCGAATCCAGATTCATGGACAGAGAAAAGTTCTGTGTGATCTGGGGCGGCAATATCGCCCCCGTGGGCAAAGTAATATCGCCCGGCACGGTGCTGGTATTGACCGTCCCAGTCGGACCAATCGTCCATCCCTGGACGTTCTCCCCGGTTTGCGTCTGCAGGACGCCGGTCTGGGAGATCGTAAAATTTCCGTCGCGGGTATACAACTGAGCCCCCGAAGGGTCATTTACCATGAAAAACCCATTTCCCTGAATCGCGGTGGCCAGAGGCGAATTGCTGGGTTGAAGAGGACCCTGGGTAAAGAGCTGTTGATTGATGGGGCGAGCAACGCCGGTGCCGACCGCCTGGCCGGCTCCTACGCCCATGTATTGGCTCATCAGGTCTTCGAAATCCGCCGTGCTTCCTTTGAAGCCGGTCGTATTCATGTTGGCGAGATTGTTTCCCGTCGTGTCGATACCCTCCGACTGCGCTTGCAGGGCCGAGAGGGCGATTGAAAGTGCGCTAGACATTGTTCGTTTCTCCTGAATCTATTGCTTTGAATCTTTTGGCCAAATTACGCTTAGGAACCGGTTCCAGATGCCCCGGAAGCGCTGTTCGTTCCGGATGTTCCGTCCGTCGAATCTGTGCCATCGGTTGTATCGGTGATGGCCGAAGGCGGCGTGGTGACGCCGAGATACTGCTCGCTCATTGCGTCGAGATCCTGTTTGGAGCCCATATTTTCCTCAACATCATTGAATTCAGCGAGCTGGGTTACAAACGTGGTGGGATCCACCGGCTGGGTCGGATCCTGATTTTTGAGCTGTGCGACCAGTAACTGCAGAAACGCCGATGTATTGTCTAGACCGTTCGTTCCCGTGCCGCTGTTCGCGTTTGCGTTCGCGCTTGCTTGCGCAGCTCCCGCTGCATCTGCCTGTTGATATACACTTGCTGCTATGCTTCCCATGGTTTAGCTTCTCCTTGCTGTTTGAGTGCGGCGTGGATTCGCTCCGAAATCGTCGATCCACTCCGGTTGGTAATGGTTTGGGTTCTGCCCGCTATGCCGGCCGCCGCCCGATTGGCCTTGGCCATTCGGATTGCCGCCGGCAAAAAAAGATCCGGGGGAACGCTGGCCTGTTCCCGTGTTTCCCGTTCCTGTATTTCCCGCTCCAGCGTTTGCGCTCTGCGGCAGCCAGATTTCGGTATGAAAACTCTGGCCGCCGAGTCGCGCGGTCAGCTCCGGGAGGTTGGTTTGCAAAGTCTGCGTAAGTCCCGCATCCGTGCTGCGCACGCTGACACGCAATGCGCCGCCCGCGTCTCCCATGCGCACATCGACCCTTTGGTTGTTGTCGCCGGTAAACTGTACGCGCAGGATTCGCAGCGGGTCCTGGCTGGCCGGTTTATCCGGTTCCTGCACATCGGGCGTGGCCGCTTGCGGCGGGGCGGCAGGCGGCGCTTGGTGCGCGGGGCCGGTAAAGCTGGCCACCGGCTGCCAGGCGCCGGCGCCGATCGCGAACGCTTGCTGCGGGACCGAGCCTGCCGGAACCGGTATCGCCGCCGGTACGCGATCTGCTGTTTTCGGCGTTCCGGCATCGGATATGGCGAGCGGCTCTGAGCCGGCCTGCGGAGCGGGCTGTGGAGCGGATGGGTCAGCGGCGCCGTTCGTGGCGGTTGCCGAAAGCGCAAACGCAAGGTGCTCTCCAGGCATGGGTGCCGGCCCTGCTGCCGGCGCTGCCGAAGCTGTGGCCGGCGCTGCCGAGGCGGGGGCCGGCACCGTGGAAAGACTGGCACCGCCGCTCGGCGCTGCCGGCTGGACGATTGTTTTTTGGTTCCCTGAATTTGCCGGCTGCGGCGCTGGTGGTAGCGGTAATACGGAAGCCGGCGCGGGTGCGCACTGCGTCACAGCGGGGAGCACTGTTCCAGAAGGCGCTTGCCGAGCGGCAAGTGTCGCTGTTGCTTTGCCCGCAGTTGTATTCCGCTGAGGCTCCAGGGGCCGAATTTGCGGAGCTTTCGGATTTTCGGCAGCAGTCGCAGGCGGTGCGCCACTTGGCTTCCCGGCAATGGCTTCATCCGGCGGCAGCAATAAAGCTGCCGGCTGTGCGGCTGGCTTTTTGTCCGAATCCTCCGCCGCGTCGGCCGAAGTGTCGGCAGAGTGTTGCGGCGGCTGGCCTTGTATCTCCGGCTGCGGCGCTGCTTTCTGCTCCTGAACCGGTTTCGGATTGCGACCCGTAAAGATGTCTTCTTGGTGCCCCTTTTGAAGCTTTCCGTCTGTCGAAACCGGGCCGGAAGTGTCAGCGGTCTTCGTCTGGCGGGGCAGACCATCGCCTTTTGTGGTCTGCTGGAGGGCCGGAGCAGCCGGCAGACCGCCAACAACGATCGTCTGACCCACTGGGGAGGATTCCTTCGTCTGGGGGCTGTTAGAGCTCACTGGAGCCGTCTGCGATTCCGCATTTCCGGCAACCGAAGGTTTCCCGGATTGATCGTTGGTCTCGCCCTTGGGCTCTGCCTGCGCGGCCGGCTTACCGGAAACCTGCGAGCCACGAGCCGTACTGCTCTGTGCCGCCAAAAGCTGCGCCAGCACATTTTTCTTTATCGGAGCAGCCGGCCGAGCAGCCGATCCAGGCTCGGGCTTCGCAACCCCCGGCGTTTTCTGTAAGGAGACCTGCTTCGCAGGATGCTGCCAGGCAGTCCGCCATGTTTTGGATGAATCGGTGTCGGCGGCGGCTTTCGCGATCAGTTGCGCAAACGACCCGCTGGCCTTTGTTGTATTCGAATGCGATGAATCCGCAGAAGAGTGCTTCCCCTGTGCTGCGCTGCCCTTTCCCGCCGCGAGGAGCGCAAGCGGGAGAGCAGGCTGAGAGGCAAGCTGCGGCAGATTCACGCCGCTGGAAGAGCATGCCAGGCTCCAAAGCGCAGGCGCTCCCATTTACAAGCGTTTGCCCGCTGGCTCGCCCGGTTCCGCGTCAGAAAAGAAGCGTGCCTGCTTGCGAATCGTCGAAATTTCGACGCCCGCCGTGCG
>JBOGMI010000537.1:0-4403 GCA_050746645.1 Bryobacteraceae bacterium
CAAAGAAGTTTTCGCTCCCTTCAAACGCCTGCACGGATCGGAGCACTCGGGCAGCGGACTGGGCCTGGCCATTTGCAAAAAAGTAGTGGATCGCTACGGTGGCAAGATCTGGGCCGAATCCGAATACGGCCGCGGCGCCGCCTTCCGCTTCACCATCCCTGCATAGCTTACCGAGCTGCGACCGCGAGGGAGCGGAGCTTGAGATAGAGGATCACGCGTTCCGGCTGGAATTGATCGACAATCCACCGCGCCATCTCCTCGATCGTGCTGAACGTGCTCCGGGAGTAACATAGTTCTGAATTCCGGGCGGAACGTATGCACCCACCATCGCGCGACATAGATTCGCGAATCCTGGAAGCGCTCACACGCAGATATTTTCTTCTTCTGACCGCCGGCGGAGCAACCGCTCTCGCCGCTGCCCCACCGCAGAACTCCGCCTCTTCCACCATGCTCTTGCGCGAGAACTGGGCCATCCAGTCTTCGGCGGGATTACATGAAACCGGAGCAGCGCTCTCGAAGCCCGGATTCGATACCCGAGATTGGTACGCGGCAAATCTGCCATCTACCGTGTTGAGCGCCCTGGTGCGCGATAGGGTTTATCCCAACCCATACTTCGGCATGAATTTGCGGAAGCTGCCCGGCAGCGATTATCCGAGCGACGCCAACTTCTCGAATGTCATGATGCCGCCGGACAGCCCCTTCCGCCCTGCCTGGTGGTATCGGACCGAGTTCCAAATGCCCGCCGCGTACCGCGGCCGAACCGTCTGGCTCAATTTCGACGGCATCAACTATCGCGCCAATCTCTGGGTGAACGGCCGGCAGGTCGCATCCTCGCAAAAATTCGCCGGCACCTGGCGGCTCTTTCAGTTCGATGTTACTTCTGACGTCCGCCCCGGCGAAACCAATGCTTTGGCGGTTGAAGTATTTCCTCCCGAGCCCACCGACCTCGCCATGACGTTTGTCGATTGGGCGCCCATGCCGCCCGACAAGGAAATGGGGATCTGGCGCGACGTCTCGATTAGCGTTAGTGGCCCGGTTGCCGTCCGCTACCCAGCCGTGTTCACGAAACTGAATCTTCCCTCCACAGACCGCGCCCAACTTACCGTCCGAGTCGAGCTGCAGAATGCGAAGAATGAGCCTGTCGAGGGTATACTGAAAGGCCAAATTGAAGAAATCCACTTCTCGCAGAAAGTGAAGTTGAACGCCGGCGAAACGCGTGCCGTGCATCTCGACCCGGCGGCTTTCCCGCAGTTGACCATCGCCAACCCGCGCCTTTGGTGGCCGGTTCAGACAGGCCCGCAAAACCTCTACCCTTTGGATCTGCACTTCGAGACAGACGGCCAGGTATCCGATTCGAGCAATATCCACTTTGGGATCCGGCAGGTCACCTCCGAGATCGATGCCAAAGGTCATCGCCTGTTTCACATTAACGGCAAGAAGATCCTGATCCGCGGCGCGGGCTACAGCTTCGATCTGCTCCTGCGCTCGTCTCCCCAGCACCAGGAAGCGGAACTCAACTATGTGCGCGACTTGAACCTGAACGCCCTGCGCATGGAAGGAAAACTGGCCGACGATCATTTCCTCGATCTGTGCGACCGCTACGGAATCATCGCGCTACCCGGCTGGTGCTGCTGCGACGAGTGGCAGTTCTGGAAAAACTGGGGCGCTGAAAATTACCGGATTGCAGCCGCATGCATGCGCGATCAGGCGCGCCGCCTGGGAAGCCATCCTTCCGTGTTTGCGTTTCTATACGGCAGTGATCACGCGCCTCCGCCGCAGGCTGAAAAGATGTTTCTCAAGGCCCTCCAGGAGGCCGATTGGCCTAACCCTACCATTGCCGCCGCTTCCAAGAGAACCACCACCGTGGGCCCAACAGGTGTGAAGATGACAGGGCCCTACGACTACGTCCCGCCTGACTTCTGGTATCTGGATAAACACGACGGCGGAGCCTTCGGCTTCAACACCGAAACCAGCCCCGGCGCCGCTATCCCGCCTATCGAAAGCCTTCGCCGGATGCTGCCGCCGGATCATCTCTGGCCCATCGATTCCTGGTGGAATTTTCATACTCGCGGCCCGGCGCATAATCTCGATCTATTCACTACGGCACTCGAACATCGCTACGGCTCTTTCCATTCGGCGGAAGAATGCGCGCGGAAGGCTCAAGTTCAATCCTATGAGACGCACCGCGCCATGTTTGAAGCCTATCGCCGCAACAAATTCACCTCCACAGGCATTATTCAGTGGATGCTCAACAACGCATGGCCGAGCATGATCTGGCATCTGTACGACTGGTATCTGCGGCCCGGCGGCTCTTACTTTGGCGCCAAACACGCCAACGAACCGCTGCATATCCAATACTCCTACGACGACCGCTCGATAGTAGTCGTCAATTCCTATTACAAGGCATTTCCCGCTCTGAAGGTCGCGGCCTCTGTTTACAACCTGGACATGACCAAAAAGTTTTCCAAAGAGGCCACCATCGATATTGCAGCCAATAGCAGCACACGAGTGTTTGTGCTGCCGGATATGAAAGACCTCAGCACCACATATTTTGTCGATTTGACGCTCCACAATTCCGGCCACCTGGCGAGCCGGAATTTTTATTGGCTTTCAACCACTCCTGACACGCTCGATTGGGAACGGCAGACCTGGTACTTCACGCCGACAAAAACGTTCGCCGACCATCGCGCTCTGAACACCTTGCCCGAAGTCGCCCTCGATGCCAGCGCGACGACCCAGCGCGGAGAAAAGGATAGCTCCACTACTGTTACTCTTCATAATCCAAGCCACACGCTCGCATTCGGCATTCGCTTGAAGGTCAATCGGGCCCAGCCTCGCCGCGTGAGTGCCGGCCACGGATTCAGCGATTATGAAATTCTGCCCGTATTGTGGCAGGACAATTACTTTTCATTATTGCCGGGAGAGACTCGAACTGTTAATGCTGCTTATAACACTAAGGCGTTGCGCCATTCAAATCCGGTTGTCGAAGTTGAAGGATGGAACATCAAGAGGAAGGTAATTAAACCCGGCTAACATGCCGGCGCCTGCTACAATAGCACCCGCGTGCCTGCTCCTTCTTCCGTTGCTCCGCTCGCCGCCGCTCGGCTCAAGCAATTGATCCGCGAAGTTCCGGATTTCCCCAAACCCGGCGTCAATTTCTACGACATCACCACGCTGCTCAAGGACAAGCACGGCTTCCGCGACACCGTCGATGCGCTCCACCAGCATTACCGAGGCAAGCCTGTCGATGTGGTGGTCGGCATTGAAGCTCGCGGCTATTTCTTCGCTCCCGCCATGGCTCTCGCGCTCGGCGCCGGCTTCGTTCCCGTCCGCAAGCCGAAAAAGTTACCCCACATCGTTCGCGGCATCGAGTACGATCTCGAATACGGCACCGACCGCCTCGAAATCCACGCCGACGCCATCGAACCCGGCCAAAACGTGCTCATCATCGATGACGTCCTTGCTACCGGCGGCACCGCATCCGCTGTCGCCCGCCTCATCCAACAGCTCGAAGGCAATGTCGCCGGTCTCGGCTTCGTAATTGAGCTTACATTCCTCAATGGCCGTCAGAAGCTGCCAGGCTACGACGTCTTCTCCCTGTTGCAGTATTGATCTGTGACACGGATTACGGTTCCATCCTTCGCCAAGCTGAACCTCGATTTGAGGGTTCTCCAGCGGCGCCCCGACGGCTATCACGAGTTGCGGACCATTTTTCAGACCATCAGCTTGGCCGACACGCTTTCGATCGAATTCGAATTTGCGAAACGAACCCAAATCGAGCTGGCCAGCTCGGTCGAAATCCCACAGAATCTAGTGCTTAGGGCCGCTGAGGCAGCGCTCGACCAGATGAAAATCAAGGCCTGGGTTCGTTTCGTATTAACCAAGCGCATCCCTATGGGCACGGGTCTCGGCGGCGGTTCCAGCAATGCCGCCACAGTCCTGCGCGCGCTTCCGGTACTTGCCCGCAAGCCGGTCGATCCGGCAAATTGGGTTCGAATCGCAGAATCGCTCGGCAGCGACGTCCCCTTCTTTCTCTACGGCGGCACGGCGGTCGGCCTCGGACGTGGCGGCGAGCTCTATCCGCTGCCCGACCAGCCGCCCAGACCGGCGCTGGTCGTAACCACCGGCATTCATGTCTCGACTGCCGAGGCCTACCGCGCGCTCTGCCGCCCGCTGGCAGATCCATTGACTTCCGTCGTTCAGTCGCCTATCCTGGGAGAGTTTCAGACCATTGCTTGGGCATTACATGGTTCCAGGTCCTTCCGGCTCCCGTTCACAAACGATTTCGAACCGATTGTTTTTCGCATGCACCCGCAACTAGCCGCCGTGGCGCGAAAACTGCGCCGCCTGGGCGCCTCCCCGGCTTTGATGACCGGCAGCGGGTCGGCGGTCTATGGCATATT
>JBOGMI010000538.1:0-5281 GCA_050746645.1 Bryobacteraceae bacterium
AGGCGCATTTTCGGCGAAACTTCCCGATGCGAGGACATCGCCGGATAGAGCAGCAGCGTATGTACGTCGCCGAGCGAGGTGCCCGGCACGATCATCTTCAGCCGGTCCATGAACGCCCAGACTTCCTCCCGCCCGGCATGCTTAATTTCGAAGCTCAATAAGGCCCCGAAAAGGCCAGGTGCGAACTGACTCTGAATGGCGCAGCGGTCGGGGTGGTGGCTATCGGCGCAATAACAGACGCGCTCTACGCGCGGATGGCCGCCAAGCCATTCGGCTACGGCCGCGGCGTTGCGGCACTGGCGCTCGAAGCGCACCGCGAGCGTCTTGATGCCGCGCATGGTGAGATAGCTCTCAAACGGTCCGAGCAACGGCCCCGCCGCCCGCGAGAGCGACTGCACAGTCTCGCGATGCTCTTCGTTGCTGACGATCAGTCCGCCGAGCACGTCTCCATGTCCAGCCAGGAACTTCGTCGCGCTGTGTACGGAGATATCGGCGCCCAAATCGAGCGGCCGCAGCAGCATGGGCGTCGCAAACGTATTGTCCACAATCAGCGCGGCGCCGTTTCCGTGCGCCAAGCGCGCGAGCTCGCCGATCTGCCCGACGCGCAGCAGAGGGTTGGAGATGCTCTCGGTGAATACGCATCCGGCTTCTGTTTCGCGAATCGCCTTCGCCACCGCGTCCAGATCGCAGATGTCTACGTAGCGAACCTCCACGCCGAAGCCCCCGAACAAAGTGTTGAGCAGCGTCACCGTGGCGCCATAGATGGCGTTCGAGGTCACGATGGAGCGGCGCCGGTCGAGCAAAGCCGCCTGAAAGGCCAGGTTCAGGGCCGCCATGCCGGATGCAGTCGCAAGCGCCCCGCTCCCGTGTTCGAGCGCGGCCATCAGATTCTCCAGCGCTTCGTTGGTTGGATTGCCGTAGCGCGAGTAGCTGAACCCTTCCTCTTCGTGCGCGAAGACGCGATCGAGCTGCGCCGCGGATTCGTAAAAGTACGTGGTGCCGAGATGAATCGGGGTGGTTGAAGGCACGGCCGCGCCGCCCTTTCGCTTGCGGTCTCCCGCGTGAACGACTTCGGATTCGAATTTCATTTCCGCTTCCACCTCACGCCGTCTTTGGTGTCTTCGAGCACGATACCTTGCTCGAGCAGTTGCCCGCGGATTTCGTCCGAGCGCGCGAAATTGCGCGCCTGCTTCGCCCGCGTGCGCTCTTCGATGAGCGCTTCGATCTCGCGGTCCACGTTCGCGGCGGCCGGCGCCCCGTCCGGCTTCAACACGTCGAAAACGGTGTCGAATACCTCCAGTACGCGCGCCGCCTCCCAGCGATTCTCTTCGCGGAACCGATTCTCGTCGAGCGCTGTGTTCATGGCGCGCACGTATTCGAAAACCGCTGCCAGCGCTTCCGCCGTATTCAAATCTTCGTCGAGCGCCTCTTCGAAGCGGCGGATCGCCTCGCGCGCGTGCTCGCTGACTTCTTCGTTGCAGCCGGCGGGCAGTTTCGCAGAACTCAGCCGGAGCTCGAAATCGCGCAGCCGCTCGATGCTTTTCGCCGCCGCCTTCAATCCCTCGAACGTAAAATTCAGTTTCTTGCGATAAGGCACCGAAGCCAGCAGATAGCGGATGGTTTCCGCCGTATGGCCCATCTCCACCAAATCGCGCAATGTATAGAAATTCCCCAGCGACTTCGCCATCTTCTGCGATTCGATCTGCAGATGCTCGGAATGCAGCCAATAGCGGGCGAACGGCTTATGGCTGGCCGATTCCGATTGCGCGATTTCGTTTTCGTGGTGCGGAAAAATCAGGTCCACGCCACCCGCGTGGATATCGAGCGTTTGGCCTAAATATTCCATCGCCATCGCCGAGCATTCGATATGCCAGCCCGGCCTCCCGGGGCCAAAAGGCGTTTCCCAAAACGGCTCGGATTCCTTGCGCGGCTTCCATAGAACAAAATCCCGCGCGTCGGCTTTCTCGTATTCGTCCTGATCGACCCGTGCGCCTGAGCGGATGCCGCCGAAATCGTTGTGCGACAGCTTGCCGTATTCGGGAAACGTGGAGATGCGAAAATACACCGCACCGTCGCTGCGGTAGGTGTGCCCGCCTTTTTCGAGCGCTGCGATCAGATCCACCATGGCGGGAATGTGCTTGGTTGCTTCCGCGATCTGTTCGGGTCGTTCCAGCCGCAGCGCCGCCGCATCTTCGAAAAACGCTTTGGTGTACGAGGGCGTGTATTCGCCGATGGTCTTGTTCTCTTTGGCCGCGTTGGCGATGATCTTGTCGTCCACGTCGGTCACGTTCATGACATGGTTGAGCTTATAGCCGCGGTATTTCAGCCAGCGGCGCAAGATGTCCTGGAAGGTAAAGGTGCGGAAATTGCCTACGTGGACGTAGTTGTACACCGTCGGGCCGCAGGTGTACATCCGCACGGTATTGCCTTCGAGCGGCTGGAACGGCTCCAACTCCTGGGTCAGGGTGTTGTAGAAACGCAGGGCCATCCGGAGAAGGGGTCAGACTCAATCGTAACAAGCGACAGGCTTTATCCGGCGCAACTGATGTACCCCGCCGCACCACTCCCGTGGTCGCGGCTCCGTCCGATGCCGCTTTCAGAGCCGCGACCGCGAGGGAGCGGTCTTATTCAATTTCAATAACTTCGCCGCAGCCAATCGGTCTTGTCGAATTGTGGATGGAATGTCCGCCCATTGGCTTTAATTGCAACGTTGTGCAGATACCAACCGCGGCCGTTCACTTGCTTATCGGTACGATAGCGGAACTGAATATAGTTCGTGTTTGCCGGCAGCTTCAAGGTCTCGGTGCGCCAGCCTGCGCTCGAACCGGTGATCTGGTCGATCGGTTTCCAGTACACGGCATCGGACGATACCTCTACGGTGCCGTAATCGTGATCCGGTTCTGTCCGGTACCACGTCTGAAAAGAGAGTTTTGCTTTTCCGCTGGCATCGACTTTCGCGGTGAGCGTGCGGTTCAGGTAGTCCCCGTAGCCGGAAAACCAAGCCTCGCCTCCTCCGGGAATAGCCACCGGAATGGCGTCCGCTAGATCGGTGAAAACGTCCCGCCGGGCCACCACGTCCGAGGCGCCATTGCGCGTCGGATGCACCCGGTTCATCAGTAAAAGTGCGACGATGTCTTGCTTTTTGTTGAGGACAATCGTCGTCCCGGTGAAGCCTTCGTGGCCGAGCGTGTCCGGTCCCGACAACGCGCCCATAAAGTACCCGCGATCGATCGACCAGCCGAGCCCGGTCGCGTCGTCCGGAAACTCTTTGTCCCAATTCGTCAGGAGCAGTTTAACTGCGCGCCGGGACAGAATCCGCTGTCCGTCGTAGGTGCCGTCGTTCAGCATCATCTGTCCGAAGACCGCTAAATCGTGCGCGCTGCTGAACAACCCTGCGTGCCCTGCCACTCCGCCGAGCGCCCACGCATTTTCATCGTCGACTTGTCCCCATAGCAGTCCGCGCTTCGTCCACGGTTGATATTCCGTCGCTTCGATCCGGTTCTTCAGACTTGCCGGCGGGTTATACATCGTGTCGCTCATGTGCAATGGTTCGGCGATGTGTTGGTGGATGTACACGTCCTCGCGCTCGCCGCTCCAGTGTTCGATCAACGCGCCGAGCGTCATAAAGTTGGTGTCGCTGTAGACGTAATGGGTGTTGGGCGGGTATTCCAAAGGCAGCGAGAGCACGTAGCGCAGGCGGGCGGCGCGGTCTCCCGGAACTTGATAAAGCGGCGTCGCAGGGTCCCCCCGAAAACCTGAGGTGTGATCCAACAGTTCCCGAACCGTCACGTCCATCTTGCCGTTCACCCCGAATTTGGGCAGATATTTAGCGACCGGATCGTCGAGCTTGAATTTACCCTGGTCCCACAATTGCATGACTGCCGTCGCGGTAAACAGTTTGGTGACAGAGGCCAAATCGAAGATCGTATTTTTTTGCATGTCGACCGGATGCGCCATCAGGTCGTAGTTGGCGTTGCTGTAAAGCGCGGCATACCCATACGCTTTCCATTTGGCGATGGTGCCTCGCCGGGCGATCAGCACAACCGCGCCGGGCGCGACGCGCCGGACCAGCACACGGCTGATCGTCCCATCCATCTTCTCCAGGGGAGCTTCCACCAGTCCCGCCGCGGCCGCCGAGCCCGAACGCAACGCCGTCGGGCAGGGACAGGATGGGTGGTTCCAGGAAGCCGTGTCCTGTTGACCAGCCAATCCGCTCTCGGCCGCAAGTATCAGAACAGCGAAAACGGCGATAACATTCAGCGTGGCGCACGCACTCGTGCGTGCTGCGTCGACACTCATGTCGACGCCCTTTCCCCAGTGTCGAAATCGCTGGGACAGTGTATTAAAACATGCCGTCATAAGTAATTGCGCATCCGCTTCCTCGCGGTCGCGGCTCGGAACCAGCGCCGAACTGAGCCGCGCGCGTGAGCAAGCGGTTGTTCGTGCAAACGGTAATGACGCCATGTTTAGCCCGTGAAGACTGAGCATCGGTGTGAGCAGAAGCAAGCAAATGCTAACATCCTCGCACAAAGAAGAATCGCGCGTGCAGCGCACGGCCGCTTTGGGGCTAGAAGGATCTGACTTTCGCAATTTCGGTCACAGCTTGAAGAAATTTTTTCATTTCCTTCTATTTCTGCTACTTACCGCCGATCTGACCCTTCGTCCCGATCCGTTTTTTGCCCTCTCCGTGCTATGTTCCAGGCGGCATGACACCAGCAACTTCTCCGGCCGCCGTCGCCGCCAACTGTTCCAATGCTCAATTGTCAACGGGTCCTAAGACTTCCGAAGGAAAAGCCAAGTCTTCCCTAAACGCCGTGAAAACCGGATTGACCGGCCGCACCGTCCTCCTGCCCGACGACGATGCCGCCGCCTATGAGCGATACGTCGCCTCCTTTTTCGCCTGCTGGAAACCCGTCGGCCAAGACGAGACTTGCCTCGTCCAGTCTCTCGCCGACACCGAATGGCGCCTGCTCCGCATCCCTCCGCTCGAAATGGGCATCTACGCCGTCGGCCGTCTCGAATTGGCCGAGCTCTTCCCGGAAGAAGATCCGCTTGTGCGCAGAGCCCTCATCGAAGCCAAGGTCTTCATGACCTATCAACGCCAGCTCAACAATCTGAGCATCCAGGAAAGCCGGCTCCGCCGCCAGCGCGAAAAAGACACCGCCGCGCTGCGCGAACTGCAGGAAAACCGCAAGCGCGCCGAAAAAACCGCCAGGCCAGCCCCGAAATTGGGTTCGTTTTTGCAACCGGCCGCGATCGGGCCCGAACCCATCGACCTTGA
>JBOGMI010000539.1:0-9733 GCA_050746645.1 Bryobacteraceae bacterium
GGTGTGCGCCTTCGGGCCCATTTTCTGCAGCTCCGAAATGGTCTTGTAATAGGTCTGCGTGTCCTTAATGCCACCCACGGCGAGCCAGGCCAGAGACCCGACGATCAAAACCATGAGGACCCCGAACTTGACGTATGTGTTCATGGCGAAAGCGGAAATTTCAGTATAATGCTCCCGCCGGGAGGCGGCGGCGTGCCGCTTGTTTTTTTCACGCTGCACCGCCGCGACGATTTCCGTGGCGCACGCACTCATGCGTGCCGCGTCGCGACTCTTCGCGACGCTTGGGGTTCGGGTTCACTTGCGGCTCCGCTGTCCTGCCGGGGCCATGCCCGCTAAACTAAATGCTATCGAGTCGTTCTTTTGGCAACTCAACCCAAGGCATCGGGGCTCGCCGCACAAATGCCGGCCGGGGCGCGCCGCATCGCCGGATTAGCCGAGCAATCGGCACTCGCCCGGGCACAGCGCTGGTTTGCGCAGGAACATTGCTGGATCGACGAACAGCATCTGCAGCTATGCCGCATCGCCGCGCCCACTTTTTTTGAACAACGCCGCGCCGAATGGCTGCGCGCACGCATGGAAGCGCTGGGCTGGCGCGCCCGGCTCGACCGCGCCGGAAACGTCCTCGCCGCCTTCGGTAATGATTCGACCGAACCACCGCTGGCCATCTGCGCTCATCTCGACACCGTTTTTGCTCCCATCCGTCCCGAGGAGGTCTACTTCGGGCAGGGAGGCCGTCTGTTCGGCCCCGGTGTTGCCGATAACGGGTCCGGGCTTACCGCATTGCTGGCGCTCGCGAGAGTCTTGGCGGAAATGCCCGCATTGCACCCACTCGCATGTTCGCTCCTGTTGGTGGCCAATGTCGGCGAAGAAGGAGAAGGCAATCTCAGCGGCATGCGCCACCTCTGCCGCCCTTCCGGTCCGCTTTCCGGCGCCTCCGCCATTCTTGTGCTCGACGGCCCTTCCGTCGACCACATCACCACGCAGGCCCTGGCTAGCCGCCGCTTCGAAATCGGTTTCGCCGGTCCCGGCGGCCATAGTTGGAACGATTACGGCACGCCCAACCCGATTCACGCGTTGGGCGCATTCATCGCCGAATTTCTCGAAACTGCCGCAGAGCGCACCGGTCCCGGGCGGCGCCGCGGTTGCTCCTTCAACTTCGGCATCGTCGAAGGCGGCGCCAGCGTCAATTCCATCCCTTCGGAAGCGCGCGCGAAACTCGACGTGCGCTCGGAAGAACCGACCCTGATCGAGGATCTCGCAAGTTCCCTGGCGCCGCTGGTCGAGCGCAGCCTGGAAAAGGAAAACCGCGCCGCCCGTTCCGGCCATCTCACCGGGAAAATTAAGGAACTCGGCTCGCGTCCCGGCGGCCGTTTGCCCGAACATTCTCCGCTGCTCGTAACCGTCCAAGCCGTGGATGCCTATCTGCACATCCGCTCTACAGTGGGCTGCGCTTCCACAGACGCCAACATTCCTCTCTCGCTGGGCCTCCCCGCCCTCTCCATCGGCGCCGGCGGCCGCGGCGGCGGTGCGCATACCAGGCAGGAATGGTACGAGCCGGATGGGCGCGAGCTGGGTCTGCGCCGCATTCTCCTGATCGCCGCCGCGCTCGCCCCGCAACACGACGCTTCGTGAGCGTTTCACCCCCGGCCGAAGTCGGCGCGAGATTGCCCGCTCGCTGGCCGGCGGATCTTGCCCTTGCCTTCATTTCCCTGATCTGGGGCGCAACTTTCTTCATCGTCAAGGATGCGCTCCTCGATATCTCGACGGTTTACTTTCTGACACTGCGCTTCGCTCTGGCGAGCCTCTGCATGGCGCCGGTGCTGGTCGTTGCTTTCCGCAAGACAGATGCGCGCTCGGTCTGGCGTGGGTTGGGCGGCGGCGCGGTTTGCGGGGTCTTCCTCTGGCTCGGCTACATTCTCCAAACTGCCGGGTTGCGCGACACTACTCCTAGCCGCTCCGCATTTCTTACTTGCCTCTACATTGTTTTGGTCCCTCCGATCGCCGCCGCTATCGAACGCAGAAAGCCGAAATGGGGCGAACTCGCCGGGCTTGCAGTCGCCGCCGCCGGCATGTTTGTGTTGACTGCGCCGCGTTCCGGAGCTTTTGCTGAAATCAATCGCGGCGATCTGCTCACCATCGGCTGCGCCTTCGCCTTCGCCTTGCAAATCGTCGTCGTCGGCTTCTATTCGCAGCGCGAAGCATTCCAGCCGGTCGCCTTCGGGCAGGTCGCCTCCGCCGCGGTGCTCTCCGGCATCTCTCTGCTATGGGAGGCGCCGCGCGCGGTCTGGACGGGCCGAGTTGTCTTCGCGGTGCTGGTCACCGGCATTCTGGCTACGGCCCTCGCCTTCGCTTTGCAAACCTGGGCGCAGCAGCGTACTACCACTACGCGCGCCGCCCTCATTTTTGCGCTCGAACCGGTATTCGCGCTGGTGACAGCAGCCGTTTTTGCGGGCGAGAGTCCGGGCGCATCCGCGCTCGCCGGCTGCGCCCTGATTTTGGCGGGAATTCTGCTCGTGGAATGCAAGCTGGCCGGCCGCCGATAAAAGCAGAGTGACTTACCGTGGTAAGCTTTGGCCATGGCGCAGACTGTCACACTTTCCTCGAAAGGGCAGGTGGTGATTCCGCTGGAGGTTCGCGAGTTGCTCCATCTGAAAGCGGGGGAACGGCTTGAGCTCGAACTGCGCGGAAACAGCATCGTTCTCAAGCCGCGCGATTGGCGGCAATTCCGCGGTATGTTCCACGGCGGCGAATTGCTGACGCGCGCTTTATCGCAAGAGCGTAGTTTCGACCGGGAAGCAGAAAACAGAAAGTGACCGTCGAAGTCCTCGATTCATGGGCCTTGATGGCTTGGCTCGGAGACGAAAAGCCCGCCGTAGATTCGGTTCAACAGTTTCTGGACCGCGCCGACGCAGGAGCCATCTTGCTTTACATGAGCGCGATCAATGCCGGGGAGATCTATTACCTGTTAGCAAAAAGAAGGTCCAAGGCAGCGGCGGAAAAGTGGTGGGAGGAAACTCTTCCTGCTCTCCCGATTCGCTTGGAACTGCCCAACCTGAACGAGATTCGCGAGGCTTCCCGGCTCAAGGGACGCTACCCGATCTCCTACGCAGATGCGTTTGCCGCGGGTCTCGCCATGAAGTATTCGACGCGCCTGACCACTGGTGATCCGGAATTCCAGACCCTGGAACGGCTGCGCCTGAACTGGATTGGCGCGAAATGAACGGCAACTGCCGCGCGCCTGCCGACGATTCCCGACCGCTGACCGCTGACAGCTTCTATACTAAGAACGGGTAAGGAAAGCGCCCGCCTTGCAATGCCGTTTTTTCAAAGAATGAGGCAGCAGAAGCTGCTCAGTTTTACGCTGCTGCTGGTCACGCTCGGCATTGGCATCCTGATCGGCACCCTGCTGAACACAGGCGTCAGCGCGCATAAGCAGACCTCCCCGGTCGCGCCCGACGCTTCGCCGCTCGCCATCCCGCCCGCGGTTCCTCTCACCAACCAATTTGCCAAGCTGGCGAAGCGGGTGGAACCTTCGGTGGTTTACATCGAGTCCGACTATATTTCCAAACCGAGCGAGGCTCAGCCGGGCGGCGATTCGAATGACCAGGGAGCGCCCGGCGCGCACCATTCCGACCCCTTCGATCTCCGCCATTTTTTCGGCGCTCCCGCGCCGCGCAGCTTCCGCACCGAAGGCTCGGGCACCGGTTTTATCGTCGACCCGCACGGCTACATCATTACTAATAATCATGTGATCGAAAAGGCCGATCGCATTACCGTTCGTCTGGCTCACGGCGATACCGGTTACCGCGCGCGTGTTGTCGGCTACGATCCCGAAACCGACCTGGCCGTTCTGAAGATCGACACGAAACGCCCACTGCAGCCGATCAAGATGGGTAACTCCAACGCGGTGGAAGTGGGTGATTGGGTGATCGCCATCGGCTCGCCATTCGGTTTGCAGGCGACCGTAACTGCCGGCATCGTCAGTGCCAAGGGGCGTGATGTGGGCGGCCGGGAGTTCGAGCATTTCCTCCAGACCGACGCCGCCATCAACCCCGGCAACAGCGGAGGGCCTCTGCTCAACATCCGCGGAGAAGTCATCGGCGTGAACACCATGATCGCCACCCGCAGCGGCGCCTACGAAGGTATCGGTTTCGCGCTTCCTTCCAACATGGCCGTGAGGATCTACAACGACATCATCCGCGACGGGCGCGTGGTCCGCGGCTCCATTGGCATTAAGTGGACTCCAGGCCCCAGCCAAATCGATGCGCTCGAAGCATTCGGCATGAATCACGGCGTGATTGTAGGCGCGGTCTCTCCGGGAGGTCCCGCCTACAAAGGCGGCATGAAGGACGACGACGTTATTCTGTCCATGAACGGCAAGCTGGTAAAGAATGGAGAAGCGCTGGTCAACGAAGTTGCGGATGCGCCCATCGGCTCCAAGGTATCCTTCCTCGTCGACCGCAACGGGAAACGCCTGAATCTTGAGGTCAAAATCGCGGAACGCTCGGTGGTTTGGAAAAACCAGCTTCAGGCTTCCGGGGAGGGCCCCGAGACCCCGCCACCCCCGGCAAAATTGGGGCCGGTGAAATTCGGCATCCTCATTACCGGCGTGAAGGCCAAGGATCGCCAGGAGTTGGATATTCCCAGCAAAGAAGGCGTGAAAGTGATCTCAGTCGATCCGGGGTCTTTTGCCGACGATATCGGAGTCGAGCAAGGCGACGTCATTCTCTCCGTCAATCGCCGGCCGGTTCGTCTGCCCGGCGACATGGTCAAGCTGGAAGCCAAACTAAAACCCGGCCAGGCGGTTGCGTTTCATATCGTGCGTGCCCAGAACGGCGGACCCGTGCGCACTTACCTGGCCGGCAAACTCCCCCAGCGTTGAATCCTGAAACCGAGCCGGGAGCGTCAGCGACAATCAGAACCCCGACCGTGAGGGAGGGGCCTACCCAAGCAATCCCGCTACTTCTTTCGCGAAATACGTCAGCACAAAATCCGCGCCCGCGCGCCGAATGCTCACCAGCGATTCCAAAATCGCCCGCTCCCGATCCAGCCAGCCGTTATTCGCCGCGGCGACGATCATGCTGAATTCGCCGCTCACCTGATACGCGCCCAGCGGCACTTCAAAACGCTCGCGCGCCGCACGAATAATATCCAGATACGCCAACGCCGGCTTGACCATCACCATGTCCGCGCCTTCTTCCAAATCCAAAGCGATCTCGCGCATCGCTTCGCGCGCGTTCGCGGGGTCCATCTGATAGCCGCGCCGGTCGCCAAACTGCGGCGCCGATTCGGCCGCTTCGCGAAACGGTCCGTAAAATACCGAGGCGTACTTGGCGGCATAAGAAAGGATGGGCATCTTCACGTGCCCGGACGCGTCCAGCGCCTTGCGAATCGCGCCCACCCGTCCGTCCATCATGTCGCTCGGCGCAACGATATCGGCGCCCGCTTCCGCATGCGAAACCGCCGTCTTTGCCAGCCATTCGAGTGTCGCGTCATTATCTACATCGCCGCCTTTCACCAGTCCACAATGCCCGTGGCTGGTGTATTCGCAGTTGCAAACGTCGGTAATGACGAGCAGATCCGGAACCTGCCGCTTCACCGCGCGCACAGCCCGCTGCGTAATTCCGTCCGGAGCATACGCCTCGGAAGCAAATTCGTCCTTGTGGTCCGGAATGCCGAACACAAGAACGCCTCCCAACCCCAGCTTGCGGCACTCCTCGCATTCGCGAACCAGGTTGTCGATCGAGAGCTGCGCATGCCCCGGCATCGAGCGGATCTCTTTCCGCACGCCCTCGCCGGGACAGACAAACAAAGGAAGAATGCACTGCGACGGCTCCAGCCTGGTCTCGCGAACCAGGCGGCGAAGCGGCTCGGACGACCGCAGCCGCCTCGGCCGGTGAACGGGAAATGCCATGGATCTCCTTTCAGTGTGACAAACCAGGAAACCTGGGACTGGCTTCGAATTTCCGGACCACAACGCTCCCGAAAACAGACAAGACTCCGACCCGGAAATTCGTTGCCTGTCCCCGGTTTCCCATTCCGTGCACAATGGCCTTATGGGCCGCAACGCAGCCAAGCGCTGGTTCGTCGAGGGGCGCGTGCAAGGCGTCGGCTTTCGCTACTTCGTACGGGACAAGGCCACCCGGCTCGGCTTAACCGGCTGGGTCCGCAATCTCGGCGATGGCCGCGTCGAAGTCTATGCCGCCGGCAAGCCCGGCAAGCTCAGCGATCTGGCTGCCGCCCTCCATGCCGGCCCGCCACTTTCCGATGTCCGCTCCGTCGAAGAATCCGAAGCCGAGGTACAGAAGATCTCCGGCTTTATTGTGCGCTGAAACGGATCTACTGTAGTGCGGCAGCCAAAATATCGATTAATCCCAAGCCACTCGCTGTCGCCCGTGGTTCTGATTGGCGCTGCCCCGGGCAGAACGGCGACCGGTAGGGAGCGGACTTTTTAATCCGTGACATCTCAGCCGCACTACACTACCAGGCAGTAAAGTTAATAGTTAAGCGATCACCATATCCGATCAGCGAGCAAACGCATTACGAGAAATTAGGCAAAGAAGTGTGAACAAAACTACTCGAAAGGGAATATGTCACCTAGAACATGTCCCTATTTTTCAGGCCGGCTTGGTCCGGCGTTGTCCGGGCCTGCCTCCTGGGCGCGCTCGTCTCTTCGATTGCGTTTGCTCAAAAAGATACCGGCGAACTGCGGCTGACCGTGAAAGATCATTCGGGCAGTCCTGTTCAAGCCCAAGTCAACCTGGTCAATCAGGCATCGAAGATCAAGGCTTCCGTTCACCTCGGCAACACTGGTCGCTATACGTTCCGGGATTTGGAATTTGGCGACTACCTGCTAACGGTCGGGTACCCAGGGTTTAGCCCGTCTTCGCAACTCATCGAGGTTCAGTCCAACGTGCCCGTGCAGCGGCATGTGGTCCTCACGATCCGGCCACAGCAAACGTCGATAGAAGTCACAGCCTCCAGCACGCTCTTGAATCCGCGCCGTACATCGGCGACCTACTTTACCGGCAAGCAGGAGATCAACGAGCGGCCAATGACGCAGTCGGGTCGGGGTCTCATCAATTGGGCAGTGCTCCAGCCGGGCTGGACACTCGAAGCGAATGGCATTCTTCACCCGCGGGAATCGGAATACGACACGCAGTTCATCATCGACGGCTTCCCCGTGCAGGATAATCGCTCTCCGGCCTTCGCGCGCCCGATCCAGGCGGACAATGTGGTGTCGATGAAGCAATATACGAGCGGCATTCCCGCCGAGTTTGGAGACAAACTCGGCGGCGTCATCGTACTGGATACGACGCAAAACTCATCGCCCGGATTTCATGGCACGTATGTCGCACAAGGCGGCAGTTTTTCCACGCTCAGCAGCTTCCTGTCCGGCCAGTACTCGAACGGGAAAACAACGGTGGCGGCTAGCGGCGATGGATTTCTCACCGACCGCTATCTCGACCCGCCCACGGAGAATAATTTCACCAACCATGCATCGAGTACATCGTTCACGGGGAGCGTGGAGCACGATTTTAACGATGCCAACCGGCTGCGCGTTGCGGTACTGAACCAGCAAACCTGGCTCGAAGTCCCGAACGATCTGCTGCAGCAAGCGGCGGGCCAGCGGCAGGACCGGACCAGCGGGTCGACGGAAGGTCAGATCTCGTATCAGCATCTTTTCAGCCCGTCTCTGGTGGGAGCTATCCGAGCCGACATTCGCGATGTCTCGGCCGGACTCTGGTCGAATCCTTTATCGACACCGGTCTTCGCCCAACAGGACCGTGACTACCGCGAGACATACTGGAACGGCAGTCTGGCCGGCAACAACGGACCGAACAACTGGAAAGCAGGAGTCCAGGGGCGATATGCTTCCGAGGCGGAGAATTTCCACTATCGGATCGTTGCTTACACGATTGGCGACGAGGAGATCTTCGACGACACGCTGCCGCCCGCGTTCCAGTTCAACGGCCGCGCCTTGGATCGCGAGCACGCGGCTTACGGCCAGGACAGCCTCCATCTCGGCGCATTGACTCTGAATCTCGGGCTGCGCTTCGATGATTACGACTTTATAGTAAAAGCCCACGGTTGGAGTCCTCGGCTCGCGGCGGCCTACGCAATCAGGCCGCTTAAACTGGTTGTGCACGCATCCTACGACCGCACCTTCGGCACGCCGCCGTTTGCCAACCTGCTCGTCTCCTCCAGCGTGCTGGCGCCCGGATCGCGTTTTCACGAGGGGTTGTATCTTCCGCTGCGTCCCTCTAGAGGCAATTACTACGAAGTGGGTTTCTCCAAGTTATTGGGATCTCACTTGCGCCTGGACGCCAATTGGTTCGAACGCGACGTGGATAATTTCGAAGACGACGATCTGCTGGTGAACACAGGCGTCAGCTTCCCCATCGCTTTCGAAAAGGGCATCGTCAAGGGAACCGAGGTCAAACTAAGCATGCCGCACTGGGGACGGTTTTCCGCCTTTGCTGCCTATGCGAACACAACCGGGCTGGGGCAGTACCCCATCTCCGGCGGACTTTTTCTTGACGAGGACGATATTAGCGACATCAACTCCCACAGCAAGTTCCCAATTTCACAGGATATCCGGAATGTTGTCAATGGGTACGTTCGCTACCAGATCGCTTCGCGGCTCTGGACAGCTTGGACGATCAACTACACGAGCGGCCTTCCCGTAGAAGACGCGGACGATTTGCCGGACACTGATTTTCTGATTGAGCAATACGGCGCCAATATCGTTAACGAAGTGAATTTCGTTCGCGGACGGGTGCATCCCTCGTTTTCGCTCGATGCCTCGGTGGGATTCGATATCTTGCGAGGAGAGAGGTATAAGGCAACCTTGCAGGCGGACGTGACGAATCTTGCGGATCGCTTAAACGTGATCAACTTCGCCGGGTTGCTTTCCGGCACGGCCATTGCCACTCCGAGGAGCGCCAGCGCGCGGCTGCGATTCGACTTTTGAGAGAGTGAGTGCATGAGTTATCTGCCCGAAGACCTGCCGCTCGGAGTGCCGTTTGAAAACGGAGCCCGCGCGGACAGTCATCGTGCGCCATCGGCTCTCGAACACGAGGTAGCGGAGCTGTTCGACCGCTTCCGGGTCAATCTGCTGCGCTATCTGTGCTGCCTCGGTTTATCCATGGACGACAGCGAAGAGATTGTTCAGGAGGTATTTCTGTCTTTGTTCCGGCATTTGCGGCGGGAGAAGTCGCGCGATAACCTGCGAGGCTGGCTCTTCTGCGTCGCGCACAATCTGGGCCTGAAGCGCCGCACGGCGGTTCAAGCACGAAGCCGGTTTTTCACCGGAACGGAATTGTTTGCCGATTGTTGTGCTTCCTCCGATGCTTCGTCGGAAGAGGAGGTTTCCTTTCTGCAGCGGCGGCAGCGCCTGCTTGCCGTGGTCGATGCTCTGCCTCCCCAAGACCGCCATTGCCTTTACCTGAGAAGCGAAGGGCTGCAGTACCGCGAGATCGCCGAGATTCTCTCGATTTTCTTGGGAAGCGTCGCCACGTCCTTGTCCCGCGCACTCGAACGATTAGCCGATTCAGAACGTACTTCAGAACACATTTCCAAACGACGGTGGAACCATGCATCAGAAACCTGACCATTTTTCCGACGAGGATCTGCTGCTCTTCCTCGATGGAGAGTTGCAGGAACGGCGCAAGTCCGCAGTCGCGCATCATCTGGAGGCGTGCTGGGAATGCCGCACCCGCGCGGCGAACCT
>JBOGMI010000540.1:0-2843 GCA_050746645.1 Bryobacteraceae bacterium
GGAGCCCCCGGTTTCCAAGAACCAAAATCTGTTAAGAACTTAAACATTTTTTCCTCCGATTGCCGCAAAATTCCCTCCGGCTGCATCGAACGCTTTTAGCAAGTGATGACCAAGACTCTTGTTTTGCCCCTTTTGGCGGCTGCCGCCCTGCTGGCCCAGCCCCCGCAGCCCGGCCAGCCCGCCGTCTCCGAGTCCGGCATGCAAACCGGCGCCCCCCCGGCCGCTTCTCCAGCGCCCAGCTTCCAGCCATCCACGCTCAGCGCCGCGCCCGGCGAAATGAGTTTGGGCGATTTCCAAGGCAGTGTCCCACACGGCACCGCTACCGCCAAGCCGATCCCCCTCACTCTCTCCGATGCCATTCGGCGCGGCCTGCTCTACAACCTCGGCCTGCTGACCAGCGAGCAGGCGAGCCAGCAATCGCGTGCCGAGCGTTATCGCGCGCTCAGCGCGCTGTTGCCCTCGGTTAGTGGTCAGCTCAGCATGACCGAGCAGCAGCAAAACCTCCAGGCTCTCGGATTCCTGGTCACGCCGCCGCCAAGCTCCGGATTCACCATTCCTAAGATCGTCGGCCCCTATTCCTATCAATCCGTCCTCGCGACCGCCAAGGTTCCGCTCTTCAATTTCAGTTCCATCGAAAAATACAAAGCTTCGCAGCAAAATCTGAAAGCCTCGGCATTGGCGGTCAAAAACGCCCGCGATCTGGTAGTGCTCGCCGTAGGCAATGCCTATCTGCGCATCATCGCGGACAATGCGGGTGTCAGCGCCACCAAAGCCGAAATCGCCGCCGACCAGGCAATCTATAACAATGCCCAGGCACGCCATCAAGCCGGCGTCGCAATCGCCATCGACGTGCTGCGCTCTGAAGTCGAACTGAAGCGGCGCCAGCAGCAATTAGTCGCTACGCAGAATCAATTCGACAAAGATAAGCTCATGCTGGGGCGCATCATCGGCCTTCCGCTCGGCCAGGATTTCAACCTTGCGAATCCCTCGCTATCGGTGCCGGCGATGACGATCTCGCTCCAGCAAGCGCTGCGTCAGGCCTACGCCAATCGCCCGGATTACCGCGCCGCCGAAGCGCAAGTGACCGCGGCCAAGTATTCTCTCCGCGCGTCCAAAGCCGAGCGCTACCCCACCCTCACCGCCACCGGTAATTACGGCGACGTCGGCTTGCGTGTGCTGAATAATTCCCACGGAGTGTTTCAAGCCACCGGATCCATCAATTTCCCGATCTTCGATGGCCGCCGCATTAAGGCCGATATTCTCCAGAGCAGCACCGAACTCCAAAACCGCCACAACGATCTGGCCAACCTGCGCGGCCAGATCGATTACGAAGTCCGCACCGCGCTGCTCGATCTGCAATCGGCCAAAGATCAGGTGTCAGTGGCGCAAAGCAACGTGGGCCTGGCTAACCAGACGTTGCAGCAGTCGCGCGACCGCTTTCGCGCTGGTGTGACCAATACCGTCGAGGTCGTTCAGGCGCAGCAGACCGTCGCCGATGCCAGCGAAAACCTGATCTCGGCGCAGTATCAATATAATGTCGCCAAGGTGGAACTGGCCCGCGCCTTGGGCGTCGCCGATCAAAGCATGAGTAAGTATTTCAGCAATCAGCATTAAATTGAGGCAGGATGAAGCTGCTCAGATTCTGTATTCCGGCGCTGCTGTTCGCCGCGCTCTCATCGGCCCAGTCGCTGGTTCAGGACTTGAAAACGTTCGTCGCAACGCCTGCCGTTCCCGGATACGAAAGCGCGCTGGCCTCGGAGATCCAATCGCGCCTGAGCGCTTATTCACCCAAGAAAGACAACTTGGGCGATGTCATCATCACCATCGGAAGCGGCGCCCCCCACCGGCTCGTCGTCGCTCCCATGGATGCGCCCGGCTATGTCGTCAGCAGCATCACGAAAGATGGCTATCTCCGGCTCCAGCGCCTGCCGCAGTTTGGCCGCTTGCCGCTGTTCAACGAACTCTATTCCGCAGAGCCCGTTCGCGTCAAGACCGCCTCGGGTAAGTGGATCAACGGCGTCGTCTCGGGCATCTCCGTCCATCTCCTGCCGGGCCGCGCTCACCCGCCCGACCCCAAAGACATCGCCAATATGTATGTGGATATCGGCGCGTCATCAGCCGCTGAAGCCCGCCGCATCGGTGCCAATACTCTGAGTCCCGTTGCGCTCGATAGCAGGCTTTACGAAATGGGCGGCGGAAAATGGACCGCACCGCGCATCGGAGATCGCTTCGGCGATGCGGCGCTCATCGAGGTTTTGCGCCATCTCGATCGCTCCAAAGTTCACGGAACCCTGACCATCGCTTTTGTCGTAGAACAATGGACCGGCGCGCGGGGATTGCAGCGCCTGCTCCAAAGCCTGCACCCGGATGCATTGATTTACGTCGGCCGCTTGCTCCCCGGCAGCAAAAGTTCCGCCAAACTGCCGCCCGGAAGCGGCGTTCTGATCGGCTCGCAAAACCCCGCCGCGCCGCTCAGCGGTTTAACCGCGCATTGGAAGCAAATCGCGCAGCAAAACGAGATTCCGCTGCGCCAAGATTACTCGGCGCCGTTAATCCCGCCCAGCTATTTGCCCGCGCCGCCGCTGCCCGCTCGCACTGTGCATCTCGCCATTGCAACCGCATGGCCCTCCACGCCCGCGGAAATCATCGATTCGGGCGACCTCGCCGATCTCGCCATGCTGCTCGAAGACGATCTCGAAGGCTCTTCCGAAAAACCCGCACTGCCAACAGCGAAGCCTTTGCCTTCGGCGCCCTTGCCCGCCCGTCCGCAGACCGCGCCGTCACCGGAACAAATGGTCCAGATCCTCACCCAAACCTACGGCATGAGCGGCCACGAAACCCGA
>JBOGMI010000541.1:0-1558 GCA_050746645.1 Bryobacteraceae bacterium
CCCGATAATGTTGGGGCGATCGGCAACCTCGGCATTCTTTATGCTCGAACGAATCGCATCGATAAAGCGATTGCGGAATACCGGCGCGGTTTGCGGCTAAGCCCGGACAACGAGCCCATTCTGCTGAATCTGGGGATCGTTTATCTGAAAGAGGACTTGCATAGCCGGGCATTGCCTTATTTTCAGCACGTTCTCGCAATGGATCCGCAGAATCGGCAAACGCGGCAACTGCTCGATGTCTGCCGTCTGTATACCGGCCAGACGCCGGCGGCCCTGCGCGATCTCAAGCTACTAGCGAAAGAGAATCCGCATAACGAGCAAGTTCTGTTTCTGCTGGGTTTTGCTTATTTGAAGAGCGGCGACTCGAAGACCGCCAAGACAATCTTCCACCGGATGTTTCAAGATGCGGGACCGGGCCAAACGGAATTTTTGCTAGGAAAAGCGTCCTATGAGGCGGCGATCTTCCCGCAGGCCGAAGAGAGCTTTCTTGAAGTGCTGCGGCTGGATCCCCGGTTTCCAGGCATTCATCTCGCACTGGGCAAAGTTTACATTAGCGAGCGCAGAAACGAGGATGCAATCAAGCAATTGAAAAAGGCGCTTGACAAGAATCCAAGCAACGAGGATGCAAATTACTATCTCGGCAGTCTGCTGGTGCAGCAAGCTCACTATAAACAGGGCATTCCGTACCTGGAGGAAGCGAAAAGGCTCAAGCCGGATTCCTATGGCGTGTATTTGTATCTAGGCAAAGCGAAACTGCACGCCGGTCAATCTGCCGAAGCTGTGAGATTGCTGCGGAAAGCTGTGGAATTGAACCCGGACGATACGAGCGCCGAGTACACGTTGGCGCGAGCGCTGAAGAGCAGCGGGCAGGCGGCGGCAGCGAGGAAGGCGTTCGAGCGCGTTCATAATTTGAACGATCGCGCGCTGAAAGAGGCCAAAATTCCCGGTATTCGGTGAACACAGAACAAAAAAGGCCCGCCCGGCCGCACGGCCAGGCGGGCTGAACAGAGCCCCGACCGTCAGGAAGGGGTGCTGCTTGTGGATTAGTAATCCATGTCCGGACCGTGTCCGCCAGGACCGGCGGGCGCGGCGCTCTTCCTCTCCGGTACTTCGGCGATGACGGCTTCGGTGGTCAGCATCAGAGCGCTGATGGACGCCGCATGCTGCAGAGCCGAGCGCGTGACCTTGGTCGGGTCGATGACGCCAGCCTTCACCAAGTCTTCGTACTGGCTATTGAAGGCATTAAAACCGTAGTTCTGATCGGAGTTGCTGCGCACCTTTTCCAGCACGATGGCGCCTTCGTAACCGGCATTGCCGGCGATCTGGCGCAGCGGCTCTTCGCAGGCGCGGCGGATGATATCGAGACCAATCTGCTCGTCGCCCTCGATCTTCAGGTTCTTAAGCGAGGCAGCCGCACGCAGCAGTGCGACACCGCCGCCCGGAACGATGCCTTCCTCAACCGCGGCGCGGGTGGCATGAAGCGCATCCTCGACGCGAGCTTTCTTTTCCTTCATCTCGGTCTCGGTCGCAGCGCCCACTTTGATGACGGCAACGCCGC
>JBOGMI010000542.1:0-1059 GCA_050746645.1 Bryobacteraceae bacterium
ACAGCATCAGTTTGGATCGCATGCCTTTCGAGAGCGCGGGGATTTTCTGTTTGGGCGGCAGATCGAACATCTTTAAATACCGGTGTTCGAGATCCATACGCCACTTCGGGAAGAACGGCCGGGTGAAACGGATCATTTGTTCCACGGTCATGTAGGGATACAGCTCTTTGTCTTCCGCAACGAAGCCAATGCGCCGGCGCGCCTTGATCCCGGTACCCGCGTTGGAAAGCGGCATCCCGAATATGCTCGCGGCGCCGGCATCCCCCATCAGTATGCCCATCAAGATCTTGATAGTGGTGGTTTTCCCGGCCCCGTTGCGGCCCAGGAAACCGAAAATGCTGCCCACCGGGACCTTCAGATCCAATCCGTTCAACGCTGGATGCCCCTTGAAGGACTTACGCAGTCCTGCCGTTTCCATTACTAAATCATTCATTGGTACTCTCCGGAACCCTGGAAGAACGAAGCATCGCCAGCTCGTTCTCGACCAGCCTTCTGATTTCGTCTTCGCCGAGCTGCAGCGACGACAGCCGCTCCAGCGCCGCTTGCACAATCCCCTCGGCCTTGCGCATGATTTTTGTCCGCGCGACGACCGAATCGGAGACAAAGGCACCCAAGCCGTGTTTCAGCTCGATAACGCCTTCATGCTCCAATTCCCGGTACGCTCGGGCGACAGTATTGGGATTCATGACGAGATCCTCCGCAAGTTTTCGAATCGTCGGCAACTGATCGCCCGCCCGCAGCTCGCCGACCTCGATGGAGTGCTTCAGTTGTTGCATGAGCTGCAAATACAGCGGTATCCCGGAAGACTGGTTTAAGCGCAGCAGCAATAGTGTGTGCTCAATTAATACACTATACACTCTCTCGATGAATGTCAAGCACTCGCCGCTCGGGATACAATCCGAAACGTGCCGCAATCCTCCGCCACAACAGCAACCCTCAGGTTCGAAGAGGCGCGGCGGATTGTCATTGAGACCGTTCGCGCGCTCGAAGCGAAACCTAAGCACGAAACCGTACCGCTCGACGAAGCGCACGGACGCGTGCTCGCCGAGTCTGCGCTGG
>JBOGMI010000543.1:0-2148 GCA_050746645.1 Bryobacteraceae bacterium
GTCCCTCTCGCGATTTGGCTTTGGGGCCGGCGTGCGCACCGGCGCGGCGAAACACGGCACGAGCAGCCGGGCAGAAAAATCGCGATCTTCACCCCTTGCTGGCGGGAAGCGGCGGTGATTGAAGAAATGATCTGCGACAACATCGCCGCCATCCGCTACCGCAATTACGATTTCTTTCTGGGGGCTTATCCGAACGACCAGCCGACGATCGAAGCGGCCGGGCGCGTCGCCGCCAAGTTTGGCAACGTACACGTAGCGATCTGCGCCCGCCCCGGGCCTACCTCCAAAGCGGATTGCCTGAACGAGATCTATCGCGGCATGCAACGCCTGGAACAGGAACGCGGCGTCCGTTTCGACACCGTCGTGCTGCACGACGCCGAAGACGTGATTCATCCGGAAGCGCTCTCGGCGATTGATCGCGAGCGCGTGCGCTACGCCATGGTGCAAGTTCCCGTGCTGCCGCTCTCGACTCCGCTGCGCGACATCACACACGGTGTTTATTGCGACGAGTTTTCCGAGTACCAGACGATCGATATGCGCGCCCGGCAATTCATCGGTTCCTTTGTGCCCTCGAACGGCGTGGGCACGGGATTTGCGCGTGAGATCCTGGACCGCATGGCGGCTGACCGCGGCGGCTGCGTCTTCGATCCCGAAAGCCTCACCGAAGATTATGAGATCGGTGTGTACGCGCATCAGACCGGATTTTCGCAGGTTTTCGTTCCGCTCAAACGCGGCAAAGACGGTTTCATGGCGACGCGCGAGTATTTTCCGCGGGCGGTCCATTCCGCGGTCCGGCAGCGTACGCGGTGGGTGACCGGAATCGCGCTGCAATGCTGGGAACGAACCGGCTGGCGCGGGTCGTGGGGCACAAAGTATTGGTTCTGGCGCGACCGGAAAGTGCTGGTCGCCAACCCGCTCGGTTTTGTCACTAACTTGCTGTTTACCGCCGGGGTAGCGGATTGGATCGAAAGCGCCGCCACGGATCGCGCTTGGGCTTTCGCGGTCTCGAACCCGCACGTGATTACGCTGTGCTGGATCACCCTCGTTCTGCAATGCTTCCGTCTGGGGTTGCGGACGGTTTGCGCCGCACGTATTTACGGAACCCGATTCGCCGTGGGCGTGCCGCTGCGGGCATTCCATGCGAGTTTCATCAACTGCCTGGCGTCCTTTAGCGCGGTGCTGCGCTATGCCAATGCCCGGTTGCGCGGACGGCCGCACGTTTGGCTGAAGACCGAGCATGCCTATCCGGACCGCGCACTGGCGCCGGAAAGGCGCGATATCGGCGACGTGCTGGTGGCCTGCGGCCATGTCTCCGAGGCAGACCTGGCACGCGCGCGCAAAGAGCTGCCGGAGGGAGTCGGGGTTGCCGAGTTCTTGTTGAAGCGAGGACTGGTCTCCGATGATGATCTATGCGCCGCAATCAGCCTGCAATCCGGTTTGCCCAATGGCCATATCGATCCCGAGCAGGTGGATCGGCGCATCGTGCGCAGCCTTCCGCGCCATTTGGAAAAGCGTTTCGGCGTGCTTCCCTTTGCGGTGAAAGAAGGCCGGCTGCGCATTACCGGGCCGGAAGCACCGCCGTCGGTGTTATTTGACGAGCTAAAGAGCTTCACCCGCCTGCCGGTAGATTTCCAGTTAGTCACGCGGCGCAATTACGAAGAACTGCGCAAACTGCTCGATGGCATTAAAGGTCCGAGAGCTCCGGATTGACGTTCCCGATATGATATAGCCTCAGCCTATATGTCCTTCTACTTTAAGTCCGATAACTGCCGTTAATTTGTATGTAGCCTTCGGTCAGATCGCAGGTGAAGAAACGCGCTTCGGCTTTCCCGCGCCGCTTCAGAGCCAGCCGGATCTCGACCCGACTTTCCCCCAGAAGCCGCTTCAGAGCCGGCTCATCATAACTGGCAGCCAGACCGTTGCGGCAGACGAGCACGTTTTGCAGATAGATGTCGGTATCTTCGGGTTTGAAGAAAGCGCCCGAGTAACCCGCAGCGGTCAGAATGCGGCCCCAATTGGCGTCGCTGCCGCCGATCGCGGTTTTCACCAGCGGCGAATTGGCGATGGCGCGGGCGATGCGGCGCGCTTCGCCGGTATCTTTAGCGCCGCTTACGCGAATGATAATCAGCTTACGCGCGCCTTCTCCGT
>JBOGMI010000544.1:0-1849 GCA_050746645.1 Bryobacteraceae bacterium
GCGTTTCTGCCCGGAATCGCGGCCTTGCTGGCGGCCTATGTTTGGGTGATCACCGTCCGCCTGACGGCCGAGCGCACCGCGCGATCTTTGCGCAAAAAAATGGAAGAAGCAGAGCGGCTGCGCCAAGTCGCCGAGGCCGGCAATCGCGCGCGGGGCGAGTTTCTGGCTCATATGAGCCACGAAATCCGCACCCCGATGAACGCTATCCTCGGGTTCACGGATCTGGCGCTCAAGTCCGACCTCGATCGCGAGCTGCGCGGCTATCTGGACACCGTGCGCGGTTCGGCCAAATGGCTGATGCATGTCATTAACGACATCCTCGATTTTTCCTCGCTGGAGACCGGCAAACTCGAGCTCGTCCGGGGTGAATTTTCGCTTGTCGAATGCATCGCCTCGGCGGTCAAAATGGTGCAGGAGCAGGCCGATGAAAAGAAGCTGCTGCTCAAGCACACGATAGATCCGCGCATTCCTTCGCGCTTTTGCGGCGATCACACCCGGCTCGAGCAGGTGTTGGTGAACCTGGTCGATAACGCGGTGAAGTTTACCAGCACAGGCAGCGTTCTGGTCTCCGCCGCACTCGAATCGGAGTCGGAGAATGCGGCGGTAGTCCGCATCTCCATTGCCGATACCGGCATGGGTATTTCGCCCGAGCGCAAGCCTCTTTTATTCGAGCCTTTTGTTCGCGCCGGCGATAGCTGTTCACAGGACGGCGATCCGGGGGTGGGACTGGCGATCTGTACCGGGTTGATCGAGCTGATGGGCGGCGCCATAGACGTGCAAAGCCACATCGGAGCCGGCAGCCGCTTTAGCTTTCATCTGAAACTGGAAAAGGCTGCCGAGCCCGCCCCGGTATCGGATGCGGCGCCGAAGCAGGTGCTCTCGCTGTTAGTCGCCGAAGACAACGTAGTCAGCCGCCGCCTGCTCACCCGCGTACTCGAATCCGAAGGTCATCGTGTGAGCGAGGCTTCGACCGGAGAAGAAGCCGTGCGCCTGTTCCAGAACGGCGGCTTCGATGCCGTTCTGATGGACGTGGCCATGCCCGAGATGGATGGCCTGGAAGCCGTGCGTCGGATCCGTTCCTGCGAAACCGGGCGACGCGTTCCCATCTACGCCACTACCGCGAGCACCATGCCGGGCGACCGCCAGGACTGTCTGAATGCCGGCATGGACGGCTACATTTCGAAGCCGCTCGATCTGGACGAGCTGCTCAACCTCATGACCGCGGTCGGCATCGCCAAGCAAACTCAATCCGCCGTAGCGCGCTAAAACGGAGCATAAGACTGATGTCCGGCGGAGACGCCAACTATTTTCCCTTTTAGATCCAGCGCCTTACACCATCCGCGCCTTCTCATCCCGCACGCCCTCCCCGCACACTAGCTAACAGCTAACAGCTAACAGCTGGACACAACACCATGGCTACTGCCAAACAAATCGCGGCCAATCGCCTATCACAGCTTCGCGCGCGAGCAAAACGTGCGCCCCTGCGCCTACGAAGCGAACACTCGTCTCATCTGGTCTCTCGATTTCAACGTGAATCCGATGTGCTCCGTCCTCGCGCAGCGAAACGGCGATGTCGTAGAGGTTCTCGACGAGCTCGTCCTGGAAGACGCCCACACCTGGATGGCCTGCGAGCATTTCTGGAAGCGCGTCCAGTCCTTCCGTCCCTCGGCGGACGCCCTCGCCATCGAAGTGTACGGCGACGCCAGTGGTCACCAGCGCCGCACTTCCGGCACAGCGACCGATTGGAACCTTATCCGCGATTTCTTCTCTCAGCTTCGCGGCCAGGCTGTGGTACGCATCAAAGCCGCCACCATAAACCCGGGCGTTCGCGATCGTGTCAACGTCGTCA
>JBOGMI010000545.1:0-1520 GCA_050746645.1 Bryobacteraceae bacterium
AAGCTGGCGGCGGGCCGCTGGTTTCGGCCCGGCCATCGCGAAATCGTGGTGGGCAAGGCGATCGCCGAGGGCCATCCCGGGGCGCGGCTGGGCAAACGGCTGAAGTTCGGAAAAGGCTATTGGACCATCGTGGGCATCATGGATGGCGGCAGCAGCGCCTTCAACAGCGAGATTTGGGGCGATGGCCCGGAGGTCGCCGCCGACTTCAACCGCCCCAGCACCTACAGCTCTGCGTTGCTCGAGGCGACCGACGACGTGACTGCCGCCGCGCTGCCCAAAGCGCTCGAATCCGACCCTCGGCTGAACATCACGGCAATGAGCGAAAAGGACTATTACGACGCCCAGACCGTCTCGGCCGCGCCTATCAAGTTTCTGGGACTGTTCGTATGCATCATTATGGGAGTGGGGAGCTGTTTCGCCGCCATGAACACGATGTACGCGTCAGTGGCGCGCCGGGCGAAAGAAATCGGGACCCTGCGCGTGCTCGGCTTTACGCGCGGCAGCATCCTGTTCAGCTTCTTTGTCGAATCGGTGCTGTTATCGCTCGCGGGAGGGATCATCGCCTGCTTGATCACGCTGCCCTTGAACGGCGTGACCGCCGGGCTGGGGAATTTCATCACCTTCAGCGAGACCAATTTTCATTTCCGCATCGGCCCCGAGGTGCTGCTCACCGGCATTGTCGTGTCCCTGATCCTCGGCGCCCTTGGCGGTTTGCTGCCGGCATGGCAGGCTGGGAAGAAAGAAATCTTGACCGCGCTGCGGGAAACGTAGGAGTCTGAGATCGAGCCGGATGCATAGGATCTGAAACTGAGCCGGAAGCGTGAGCGACCGGTCGAGAGTAGTACCCATGGATACAGAATTAAAGAGTTTACAAATCGACCGAAACGCGCGGAGATCCAAACAGCCGAAGCGCTTCGTGCGCTACGCCGTGATTGCCGCCGTAGTGGTGTTGGCAACCGTCGGAGGGCTGCTGGCGTATGCCAAGGCGACAGCCGCCATTCAGATCCACGCCGTCGAGGTGAAAGCGCCCGCTTCGGACTCGGCGGCGGGCCGGCAGGTCATCCTTACCGAGACCGGCTACATCGTCGCGGCACATGAGATTCAGGTGGCCTCCAAAGTGGTGGGCAAAGTCGCTTGGATCGGCGTCGATAAGGGCGACAAAGTGAATGCCGGCCAGGTGCTGGTCCGGCTGGAAAATACCGAATACCAAGAGCAGGTGATGCAGCAGCAAGGGCATCTGACCGATCTCGAGGCTCAACTAAAGGAGATGCAAAACGGCTCTCGGCCCGATGAGATCGCTAAGGCGCGCGCGGACGTGCAGCAGGCCAAGGCCGATCTGACCAATGCCAAATCCTCGCTCGACCGCACTCAACGATTGTTCTCCGATGGCGTACTCTCCGAACAGGCATTCGACGATGCCAAAGCCAAATACGATGCCGATCTGGCCAGCGTGAATAGCTATCAGCAAACGCTGAACCTGTCGATTCTCGGGCCGCGCAAAGAACAGATCGCGCAGGCCG
>JBOGMI010000546.1:0-2008 GCA_050746645.1 Bryobacteraceae bacterium
GCCAGCCAACGGCCTTGTTCGGGGATGGGCCAGTGCCGACGACGACGCAGTTGGCCTTTGACCTCGTGCAGCTTCGCCCGCATTCGCTTCGGGATCGTGATGCGCCGCAGCTGGAACTTCCCGTTCCTGGTCTTGGCACAGATGTGCGTAAAGCCCAGAAAGTCGAAGGTCTCCGGCTTCCCGAGGCCCCGGGCCGATCGGTTCTTGGCTGCATAGCGTCCGAACTCGATCAGCCGAGTCTTTCCGGGGTGCAGTTCCAGGCCGAACTTGGCGAATCGCTGCCGAAGGTCGGAGAGGAACTGCTTGGCGTCACCTCGATGCTCGAAGCCGGCCACGAAGTCATCGGCGAACCTCACGACGACCATGTCGCCCCGGGCGTGCCGACGCCTCCATTGCCTGGCCCACCGGTCGAAGACGTAGTGCAGGTACACGTTGGCGAGCAGCGGCGACGCCGACGCTCCCTGGGGTGCACCCACAGCCGTCTCGGACCAGTTCCCTTCCTCGATGACTCCTGCCTTGACCCACTTCTGGATCAATCGCAAGAGCCGCCTGTCTGCAATGCGGTGCTCGACAAACTTCTGCAACCAGCAGTGATCAAGCTGGCCGAAGAAGTCACGGATGTCCGCATCGAGTACCCAGTTCACCTTCTTCTTGACGATCCCGACCGAGAGCGCATCCAACGCATGGTGCGGGCTGCGACCCGGCCGGAACCCGTAAGAGAAGCCCAGGAAGTCCTCCTCGTAGACGGCGTTCAACACCTCGACGACGGCCCGCTGGAGGATCTTGTCCTCGAGCGTGGCGATGCCGAGCGGCCGCAGCCGCCCGTCCGCCTTCGGGATGTATGCCCTCCGAGAAGGACTCGCCCGGTAGGCGCCGCTGTGCACACGAGCGAGCAGGTCCTCCAGGTTCGCCCGGAGGTCTTCGCCGTACGTCTCCCACGTCATCTGATCCACCCCTGGGGATGCCTTCGGGTTGATCGCCACATAGGCCCTCCACAGGCGAGCCAGGTCGACGTGGTGCAGTAACGCCGTGAACCGTGCTTCCTTGTCCTTCCGTGCTACCTCTCGCACACGGTCCAACCCGCTTGACACGCCTTCTCCGGCGCTGCGTCCGGGACGTGTTGGATCGTCCGTGTTCCCCTTGGCCGGCCCCCTTTCCTCCACCGCCTCCGCAGCCACCGAGGTGGCCTTGTTCGGCGGCTTCGTCGGTACTACGGGGCCGTCAGACTTCCCGTCTCCGTTCATCTCAGGCGTGCGGCCTCGGCCTTCCCTGAGCGGCCTGCCCGGTGATCAGCCGGACGGGCGGGGACGGGACCTCCCGGTTCTCGCGCATGGAGGTTCCGTGCATGCCTGGGTTCTCCGACCGCGCAGGGTCCAGCGACAACTCGCGATAGCGCTGCCGCCGCCATGGCCTTCCGCTTGTGTGAACAGCGTCGGCACCCCGGATAGGTCTTTCGCGGCTCAATAGCCCCGCCTGCACGTGCCCCTGTCAACGCTTCGCCGCCACCCTCACGGGGGACGACGCATGACTCGGGGTCATCGTGGGTCGCTAGCCCTTCGACGTAGAGCTCTTTCATCTCCTCCTCCATGCCGGTTTATCCCGGCGCTCTCACACCCTCTGCCTACTGTGCGCCACGTGCGCAACTGTGAACCACAGAAGATCCCATGCAGGCACTTCGGGTCGCGCTGACCGAAACGCTCGCGTACTGGACGGTGGTCGGCGACGACTGGCGCCCTGTCTCTGCTGCTGACGCGTATCTACGTCACCTGCGTCTCGGAGCCGATCGGGCCGAAGGAACCACCCGGAGCTACGCCGGTGATCTGGCGTGCTACCTCACTTGGTGCGAGCAGACCGGGCGCGACCTGCTGAGCGGTGCCAATGCGCTGGCGATGTTCGTGGCGATGCTCAAGACCACGCCGGTCACCCGTGACGGTGCGGCAAAGGGTCGCCTCCGGAGCCCGAGACGGATCAACCATCTACTCGTCGCGGTGCGCGAGCTCTACAAGCA
>JBOGMI010000547.1:0-9531 GCA_050746645.1 Bryobacteraceae bacterium
TCTTCCGCACTTACTTCATCAACAACCGCGGCGATGAGGCAATGGGGAGCACCTGGAGCTACCTCGATCTCACGCCGCTCGGCCGTCAGGAGACTTGGGAGGACTCACCAGAGGGTTACCCGCAGACCCCGCCGTATAAGTGGTGGAACTGGCACGACAACTACGGCGAAGGCCCCCTTGACCCAAGGTGGATCGATATCATCACCGACCCTGAAGGGGCCGCATCCCGAAGGCGCGACGCAGAGGCGAAAGCCTGACTGAGGGCGCTTTTCAAACGGCGGAGGCGCAGGCAATCCGGCGCCGCACGATAGCGCCCCGGAACAGCAAGCGCGTATTGATTCGAGCTGGGGCAACGCTACGCGAGATTCAAACCCTCAAACGCCGTGCGGGTGCGGCATTGCGCCAGGCACTCCAGACGGCGCAGCTTCGTCTCGACGGACTCGGGGAGTAACCCCCTCCAAGCTGACCTATGGCCAGAGTTGGTTCACTCCCGTTACGGCTCGCGAGGTCTGATGGTTTCCATTCTTATCCGGCACCCACTGAAACGGACTTGCTGATCACGTTGAGCCTCAGTTTGACCGAGGCGACAAGTGTTTCAAAAAGCCCGCCGCCACTCGGCAATAGATCCCCACCGCTTCGAGTCCTTAGCAGCGCTCCCGCCGCGTAGTGATCGCCCCTGAACAGATTAACGCGTAAGCTTTTCTCACCGGGCTCCTCTGCTTCGACAAGGAAGGTGAACCTCGCAGAATCGTGTCCTGGATCAAGCTCGAATTGTTTATCGCTATCCTTCACTAGCAGGCGTTGAGCGTCAACGCTAAGCCGATACACAGGAGACTTTGGCGCTTCGCTTCCCGCGATCACGAACTTCGCCTCAAACGGTTCTGAGCCGACGTCGGAAGCGCAACACGAATATGCAGACGCTGAGGAGGGCCGTTCAGGCAGCGTGTCGATGAGCCCCTTGGAGTCTTTTAGCCGAACAAGGGCTACGATTTCTCTGGTTACGCCAACTGGGATTTCCCTCGCTATTGCGGCATCCAGGTATCGAGCCTCGAACGCTAATCGAGATCGCGCCCAACTCTCGAGCACTTGGCTAACCTGCTCACGTAAGCGCTCAATCGATTCCCTTATGCCCTCCGCCACATTTTTCCATGCCTCATCCCGAGACGTCCACTTGTTTGAGGTGACAGGGACCGCATCTTGCGGCAGCATCTGCAGAGAGGCAATCGATAGTCCGCGGAAGTCTACATCACGCAATACCACTGGAACAACAATGGCTTCCCCGCGCCCATGACGGTCAAGAGCATTCCGGGTCTCAACTCTGTAGCAAAAATCGGAGGCCAGAAAATCCGCACTAATCAGCAGCAAAATGATATTCGCCTCCGTCAGGCGTTTGTCAATCTGGTTCTTCCATTCATCGCCAGGCCCGATTTTTCGATCGTTCCAAATTTCGATCATCCCAGAATGTTTCAACGCGGAAAGGTGCGCATCGAGTTCATCCTTCAACGACTCATCCTTATGCGAGTAGCTCAGGAATACCTTAACGGGCGTAGACATTGGAAGGCGCAACTAGGCAGAGATCAGAGTATCACGGCGAATACCCGCTGAAAGAGCCCGTGGACAGACCGCAAGCAAGGCCACAAACGGGCTTGCGGGAGATTAGCCCCCGCAAGTCCCGTAGCAAGTTGGAAGGACATCTGGCGACGAACGAACAATGGCATTCGGCTCCGAGAGCGGCAAACACCCATGAACGCTCTCCAGTGGCTTACGTTGGATCTTGTTATCGTCTTTGAAGGGACGAACGCATGCGCGAGTTCAAGTGGTCCGCCGCCTCAGATAAGGAGGCCATGGCTCGGGAGGCCTTCGATGGGGCCCTCAATGATGAGCTGCAGCAACTCGTTTGTGAGGCCAAAGCCAGGGTAGGGGCGTCGCCGCGGTGCGATTGACAAACTGATAAGGAGGCAGCGACAGTGTCGTCCATCGCGGGAGAGGTCGTCACCGAGACATTCGAGTACGACGGTGGCCGGCAGGTCAGGGTGTATGTCCCACCGGAGCCGCCCGAGGCGGTCGTGTTCGCCGGTGACGGTCAGTTGATCTCGCAGTGGGGCGGCGTCCTGGAGGCGGCCGACCTACTGCCCACGATGATTGTCGGCGTATACGGGCTGGCCGATGAGACGTTGCGGCTCCATGAGTACTCACCGGTCTTTGACCCAGAACGGTTCGTGGCACACGAGAAGTTCTTTGTGGACGATGTCCGCGGGTGGGTGCGGTCGCGTTTCGGCGTCGCGCTGCCGAACGAACGCACCGCGGTGTTCGGTGTCTCGGCGGGTGGGGAGCTCGCGCTCGCCATTGGGCTGCGGCACCCGGACCTCTACGGTGCGATCTTCTGCGCCTCACCGGGCGGGGGTTACCGGCCGCCTGAGGTGATGCCGAGCTCGGTTCCGCGCGCGTACCTCGTCGCTGGCACGCTGGAGCCGTTTTTCCTAAAGAACGCGACCCGGTGGGCGGTCGCGCTGCGCGATGCAGGCGCGGACGTCGTGATGAGCAAGCGTCTCGCGTCGCACGGCGACCCGTTTTGGGAAGAAGAGTTCCCGCTGATGGTGGCGTGGGCGTTTGGACGATGAACCGTCGCGACGCCCACCGCCGGAACATAATTCCTTTATTTTGTTTTGAGAACTCCTAATTAAGTGGCATTGGGCTGAAAGCCTGCCCGGCTTGCCACTAGCCAAACGGCTGATGTGCAGGCGCCTGATCACGCGCACACTGGATTCATGAATGGAACAAAGACCGAACTAAGCGCGCTTTCGCGGGACATTGCGGAACTGGTGGAGCGTACCGTGAGCGGCGTGGTCGCGGTGAAAGCGGCGGCTTACCGGAGCGCGAGCGGCGTGAGTATTCGCGAAGACCTGATTGCCGTCGCGGATCCCACCTTGCGCCGTGAAGGAGACATCCGGGTGCATGCATCGGATGGAGCACAAGGAACCGGAACGCTGCTGGGCCGCGATCCCAGCATCCAGGTGGCGTTTCTAAAAGTGGCGGGCTTGCAATTAAAGCCTCTCCCGCCGCGGGATCCGTCGCAACTGAGAGCCGGAATGCTCGCGGCGGTGGTGGGGCTGACGACGGACGCCGGCCCTTCAGCAAGCCTGGGCATTTTGGGGGCGGTAAGCGGCCCCCGGCGCACTTGGCGCGGCGGCACTCTGGATCACTTCATCCGCCTGGATGTGAACAGCTACCCTTCTCAAGCCGGTGCGGCGGTGGTGGATAGCGAGGGCAGCCTCATCGGAATGGCGGTGCCCGGCCTGCTTCGGTTTTCGCCCGTCGCAGTGCCGGTGCAAACGCTGAATCGCGTTGCCGACGAACTGCTGCAACAGGGACGCATCCGGCGCGGCTATTTAGGAGTCGGGTTGCAGCCTGTCGCGGTACCGGCCGCACTGCGCGAAAAGATCGGCAGCGGGCAGGAGTCCGGACTCATCATCCTAAGTGTGGAACTCGATTCCCCGGCCGAAACGGCAGGCATCCAACTCGGCGACATTTTGATCGCACTGGGCGAAAAACCGCTGGCCGATGTTGACGACCTGCAGCAGGCACTCCGGGGAGAAAACGTCGGCCGGCATCTCAAGCTCGTGCTGATGCGCGGAGGCGAACGCATGGAGACCGCGATTACGATCTCCGAGAGGACAAGGAGGGCCGGTTAACATGCCGCTTCCCGTACCCGGGCGCGTCGCGGAGATCGTGGAGTTGGTCGCGGAGTTGGTCGCGGGCGGCGCGGCGGAGATGGCGTTCCTGCTGCCCGGCGACATTCTTGTGGGCGCGCGCAATTCGCGTTTCAGCTACGTAGACGATTTGCAGGCGGCGATTGACGAAGCGCCGAACGGCCTTTTACCGCTCGACTTTTATCGCTCCGGAACCAACGTCCTCAGGCATGTGACCGCCAGGCTTGCAGCGCCCGTGCAGACTGCGGCGTGATTCGAGTTGCCATCGTCGCTGCGGCCGGACGCGCCAATCCTCTGGCGGAGTATTTTGCCGAAGACGATCTGCTGGAGGTGGTAGACGCCGTGAGCGTCGCCGACATCATGCTCGTGATGGGTTCCGCCTGGGAGAAAATTCCAAAGCATGGCCCGCCCGCCGTGCTGGTGACGGACCGGCCGGCGGAGCAAGGGCAATTGGGGCAGCAAATACGCGCCTGGCTGCCGCTCAACTCTTCAGCGGAAGAGATTCGAGCAGCCATTCTCGCGTCGGCGAACGATCTGGTTGTGCTGACATCCGCTCAAGCCGGACAATGGCTGCGCGCCGAAGCTGCGGAAAGCGAAAACATTTTTGTGGAAGCGCTCACCCAGCGCGAACTTCAGGTGTTGCGCATGATGGCCGACGGCCTCGGCAACAAAGAGATCGCCCTGCATCTCGGAATCTCCGAGCACACTGCGAAATTCCACGTCGCCCAGATTCTGGCCAAGCTCGGCGCCGCGAGCCGAACCGAAGCCGTAGCGCTCGGCATGCGCAGGGGCCTGGTCCCGATCTGATCTGAAAACTCCGCGACGGTCGCCCACTTCGATCGGCGGTTTCGCGATGCGGCGGCTGCGATGAAAATCGCAGCGGCAGAAAGAAGAGGCCAATGGCGAGTCCGATGCGCGGTTTCGATTGCGGCATGCGCTCTTTTGAAGTTACGGGATCGTCTGGGTAGGAGTTCCGCGAAAGAATGAATTCTATATTGTGTATAGACGAGGAGGGCTCGTATGCCGGCCAAAACCGCCCGATTGTTCAATAATGCCGGGAGTCAAGCTGTTCGCCTGCCTCCCGAATTCCGTTTCGATGGAGACGAGGTGTTCGTGCGAAAGGACGAGCGCACGGGCGACGTGATTTTGTCCAAGAAAGCCGAGTGGAGTACGTGGGACGAATATTTAGAATTGCGAGATGCGTCCGCGGTGCCAGAGGAATTCATGAAGGATCGGCCCTTGAATGAGGTTCTGAAAGAGGATAGGAAACTCTTCGAAGAGGAAGAGCAGTGATCCGGCTGTTGATGCTGGACACGGATACGGCAAGCTATGTAATCAGGGCAAAAATGCCAGCCATCGATGCTCATCTCCGAAGCGTGGACGTTCGGCAGGTGTGCGTTTCTGCTGTTACTCGGGGAGAGGTGCGTTTTGGTGCCCGGCGTCTGTCGAACGCGAAGCGCTTGCAAGCGGAAGTAGAAAAATTCCTGAACCGTGTTCGCACCTTGGCTTGGGACGAGGATGCGGCCGATCGCTTCGCGGACGTCAAAGCCGGTCTGGAACGTAGTGGAACGCCGATCGGCGTTATGGACACGATGATTGCGGCACACGCGCTGAGCATCGGGGCCACGCTCGTCACGAACAATACGAGACATTTTGAGCGGGTCAAAGGCCTGAACCTGGAAAACTGGGCTGAATAGCATGATTACTCCTTCAGCCGGACTCGCGGCTATGCCAGAATAAAGACATCCCCACCTCATGAGCAACGCACGTTCGGAGATTTTCGTCCCCGGAGACGAAACGCCCCAGGAAACATCCACGTTTGCCGAAATGCTCTCCGATTTCGAGCAGCAGCATAGAGGAAACGCCAGTGAACGCGTGATCGGCACGGTGATTTCCGCCGGGCCGGAAACGATTGTTGTCGATATCGGCCGCAAGATGGAAGGCTCGCTTGCGCTTGAAAAATGGCGCGAGACAGAGGCCGGCGAGCCGGAACCGGGGGCCTCGGTTGCCGTCAGCATCGGTCCGCGGAATGCGGAAGGTTATTACGATCTCTCCACGGTGAAAGTAGAGCACCCCAAGGATTGGGCGGGGCTGCAGAAGGCGCAGGCGGAAAAGCGCAACATCGCCGGAACCGTCGCCGAGCAGATCAAAGGCGGCTTTCGCGTGGATATCGGGGTGCGCGCTTTTATGCCCGCTTCGCGAAGCGGCGTGCGCGAAATGGAGCAAATGGCCGCGCTCGTCGGGCAGGAGATCGAATGCCGCATCACCAAACTCGATATTGAAAAAGAGGATGTGGTCGTCGACCGACGCGTCGTGCTCGAAGAAGAACAGGCCAAGCGCCGCGCTCGCGCCTTCGAGGAATTGCAGGAAGGCGCTGTCGTGCGCGGGTGCGTTCGGACCGTGATGGATTACGGCGCGTTCGTGGATCTCGGGGGCGTCGATGGACTGCTGCACGTCGCCGACATTTCTTACTCGCGAGTCGCCAAGGCCTCCGATGCTGTCCATGCAGGCGACGAGATCGAAGCCAAGATTCTCAAAGTCGATCCCAAGTCGGGGAAAATTTCTCTCGGCCTGAAACAACTGCAAGAGGATCCCTGGACGATTGCCGCCCGAACTTTTCACGTGGGCGAACGCGTGAGCGGAACAGTTTCCCGTCTGACCGATTTCGGGGCCTTCGTGGAATTGCTGCCGGGTGTGGATGGCATGATCCATTTGTCCGAACTCTCCTGGAACAAGCGGGTGCGGAAGCCGGGAGACTTGCTGAAGTGCGGCGAGCGGGTGGAAACGGTGATCCTGCAGGTCAACGCCGCGGAACGGCGCATCGGGCTGGGATATAAACAAGCGCTCGGCGACCCGTGGGACACGATTATGGAGCGTTTCCCGCTGGGTGCAACGGTGGAAGGTCCGGTCACGAACGTAATGCCATTCGGCGCCTTTGTGGAGTTGGCGGACGGTGTGGAGGGGATGATCCATATCGGCGATATTACGAGCGAAAAGCGCCTCGATCATCCAAGGGAAAAGCTCGCCAAGGGACAGACGGTGAAAGCAGTGGTGCTCGAGGCCGATCGCGAGCGGCGCAGAATCCGCTTGGGAATGAAGCAACTCGAGCCCACCTCTGCCGACCAGTACATTGCGGAACACCACGAAGGGGACACGGTGAGCGGCCGGTTGGTGGAGGTGAGCGACGGGCGGGCTAAGGTGGAGTTAGGCGAAGGCATCACGGCGGTTTGCCGGATCGTCCAAGGCGAAGAGAAGGCGGCGAACGGAGATCAGCCTAAAGCAACCGATGTTTCTTCGCTGGGCGCGATGCTGGCGGCAAAATGGAAGCAAGGCGGACCGGGGACGACGACTCAGGAGACCGCGCGGGCGGGACAGGTACGCAGCTTTCGGATTGTGAGTCTGGATGCGGCCAAGAAGCTGATTGAGCTGGAAATCGAGAAGTAGCGGAGCTAAAGCCGCAGGCAGGCTGAAGCCTGCGCCACGAGACGAAAGAGCGGGTCGTCCGTCTAATGAAGCGGTGGACACCCGAGCGGAAGCCATTGAAACGGTTCGCGTGCGTGGCGCGAGGGAGCGGAGCGACGAAACGGAATGGATCCGGGCGGCGCAGCGCGGCGATGGGGACAGCTTTGAAAAGCTGGTGCGCGCCTACGATCAGAACGTGCTGCGCATGGCCTACAATCTCCTGCATTCGCAGGAAGATGCGCGGGACGTCTACCAGGAAGCGTTTTTACGCGTCTACCGCAACCTGACGAAATTCCGCTTCGATTGCGCCTTCAGCACCTGGCTCTACCGCATCGTAGCCAATTTGTGTCTGGACCAGATCCGCAAGCGGAAGGTGCGGAAAGAAGAGGCGGCGGCGATCGAAACCGCTTCCGGGCAGGTGGACCGGTTTCAATTTGTGCCCGAAGTGCGCGCCGACGGGAACCCGCAGCGCCGGCTGATGAGTGCGGAGGTCGGGGGCCGGATTCAAGAGATTCTGACGCAGCTCACGCCGCGCGAGCGCATCGTGTTCGAGATGCGCCATTATCAAGGGATGCGTCTGCGCTCGATCGGCGAGGCGCTGGGCGTCACCGAAGAGGCGGCTAAGAATTGCCTCTTCCGGGCAACTCAAAAGATGCGTTCGGGGCTGGGAGATCTGGTGTGAGATGCGGGCAGGCACAGAAGCGCCTTTCTCTTTATCTCTATGGCGAGCTTAGCTTCGCCGAGGAAGAGACCTTTGAGCAGCATGTAGGCGAATGCGCCTTCTGCGCGCGCTCGTTGGGTCGCGAGAAGAACTGGCACGGCGCGCTGAATTCCGAGCAGAAAGACGTTCCGCTGGAGCTGCTGGCCTCCTGCCGCACGGATCTGGCTCGGGCGGCATCGGCAAGCGATGCCCGGCAGTCCTCGGGATGGGAATGGCCCGGTTGGACGAATGCCTTCCGTTTTTCCATACCGAGCTGGTCGCGCGGACTTGCCGCCGCGTCGTTCCTGCTGTTTATCGGGTTTACCGCCGGACGCTGGATCGACTCGAACGGCGCGCCCGGCGCGTTCACCGGAGGGGCGCGGGAAATGAGCCTGATGCCGCCGGAATCCGCTCAGGTGCGCGACATTCAGCGGACGGGCGAGCATCGCGTGCGCATTATCGTCGATCAGATCCGCCAGCGCGAGATTACCGGGCCGGTGAGCGATGAATCCGTCCGGCGGCTGCTGCTGACCGCGGTTCAGAATGCCGGCGATCCGGGCATTCGCGTGGATTCGGTCGAAGTGCTTGCCGGCCAGAACAGCAAAGATGTGCGGCAGGCGCTGGTGCGCAGCGCCGAGCGCGACCCCAACGCCGCGGTTCGCTTGAAGGCGGTCGAAGCGCTGCAGCCGTTTGTCTACCAGCCTTCGGCGCGCGCGGCCATGGTTTCCGTGCTCGAACACGACAGCGATCCGGGAGTCCGCGCCGAGGCGATCAATGCGCTTGCTCCCCTCGAGCCCAGCATCGGATTCGATCCCCAATTCGCGAACACTCTGGAGCGCATCGCACAATCGCCACAGGACGGCGATTATCTGCGGCTGCGCTGTTTGCAGCTTCTGGGGGAGATGCAAGCGTCGATGGGCGTGCGGTGAGAAGCTATTAGCGATTAGCTGTTAGCTAACAGCTTTCTAAGTTGCTCGTCCAAACAAAAGACGGTTCCTGGAGATTATATGCGGTACCTTACTTTGTGCGTCGCCGTTCTTTGCTTGACACTTTGGAGCAACCGGAGATTGGATGCGCAGTCGGTTGCGGCCGATACAGGCAACTTACGCTATGTCAGCGTATTTATGCACGGCAGCTATTTAGGAGTGAGGCTGGCGGATATCGACGCGAATCGCGCGAAGATGTTAAGACTTCCGCAAGCCGAAGGCGTGGAGGTGACCGAAGTAGAGCCGGGTAGCCCAGCCGAAAAGGCAGGCTTGCGCAAGGGCGATGTTCTTTTGACTTACAACGGTGAGAATATCCTGGGCGCGAAACACCTGGCGCGGCTGGTGGCGGAAACTCCCACAGATCGCCGTATCAAAGTCCGCTACTCCCGGAACGGGAATGAGCAGACAGCCGTTGTGGTTACCGCCACGCGCGACCGGGGGATGCTGTCCTATGGCGGGTTTTCTCCTCCGCCGTCTTCGCCCGAGTTGCTGCGTCGTTTGATGACCGATATGCCTGCGCCGCTGCTGCTTTGGAAGACTTCGATTGGAATCGAATGCGAGCCGTTGGACAACCAACTGGCGAAATATTTCGGCGTGAGTCATGGGGTGCTGGTGCGCGCGGTGGAGCAGGATTCGCCCGGCGAGAGAGCGGGTTTGCGGGCCGGGGATGTCG
>JBOGMI010000548.1:0-1788 GCA_050746645.1 Bryobacteraceae bacterium
AACCGAGGAAGCGGTCTCCCACGGTTTCGATGGCTTCTTTCAGCAGCGCTTTCTTGCCCTGAAATTCGATGTAACTCAAGCCCTCGTCTTCGCCGGTCAGCGGACCATTGGCAGCCTTCGTGGTGGAGGAAAACCAGCGTTCGTCGATACCGCCGCGATGGGCGCCGAGCGCATAGAGATCGCGCGGATCGAGTTTCAGGCGGCCGCCCGGCATCAGGAAGGAACGCGGCACCCAGCAAGGGGCCAGACGAACTACGCCTTCGCCCGTGGTAAGTGCTTCGGAAATGACATTCTTGTTAGACATACGAGTAGAACTGCTCCGGTGTTTCGGGAATGGCAGAGGTCTTGGCGATGACAGCGCGGTAATGAGCGCGCAGAGTGCCCTTTGCTCCGATCCAGCGATAACAGGGTGTATCGAAGAGCTTATGCCGCTCCAGCATCTGCTTGCGAGGTTCGGGAAACGGCGAGACGCCAAATTCCATTCCGCGCGCGACCGTGCGTCCGTTCCAGGGCGCTTCCGTCCGGCCCCGGTTTTCCTCCCAAATGCCCAGCCATGGAAAATCTGTGCGGTCCCAGACATAGCCGACGCAAACCTCGGATTCGGGCGAGCGGGCGAAAAACCACGCGCGATTTTGCCTCGGGTCCATCAGATGCGCCGTATAGCCGGGCCAAAGCGGCTGCGCGTTGGTTGCGGGAAAACGGAACTGGGTCCGGCCGTATTCGAGAAACGGAGGTCCTAAGGTCACGTGCTCGGTCCAGGCGATCGGTTGATCCAAAGGCGAGTGATTTTGCACCTGTTCCTCAAAAAGAATGGCGTTTCCTTCCAGGCGCATGCGCCGCTCGAAAGTCAATTGGGCGGCCGGAAGCGTACAACTTGCGATCAATCCATCGGGCAGGGAAGCGAAATCCCAGGCCACCAGTCCGGCCTCGCCGTGCGAGCCGAGTCCGGCCGCCTGTTCTGCTTCCGAAGGCGGACCGAACAAGCTCAGGCAAAGGTTGTGCCCCATGATTCCGCCGAGTAACTTCCGCTCCGGACCTTCTCCATACTCGGGATACTTTTCCGGAGAGTAAGAACTCACTTCTATGGAGGGCCAAGGCGGAATCCATAATGGATTCACGCCGGAGGACTTGTCGAATATTTCCGCGACATGCCCGCCCTCCACGGTCACGGTCACGCGGAGCAGATCGTTCTCGATCCTCATCGCGCGGCGATGCTGAAAATCGGTTTTTATCATGGGGCGCCGAACATGATGCTGGACTTTTTCGCCTCAATTTTCTTAAAATCCAGCCCGGGCACTTTCCGAAGATCGTTTAGCGTCTTGAAATCGCCTTTCTTTGATCGGTATTGGACGATGGCTTCCGCTTCGGAATTGGTGAGATCCAGCGTGGATTCCAGAACTGCGGCGGTCGCCGTATTCACATTTACCAGCGGGCCGAAATTCTTGGTCACGTACGCCAAAATGGCGTAGAAATCCTGTTCGGAGCCTTGCGCTCCCATGTTCGCCATTTTGGAGATGGTATTTTCCCATGCTTGTTTGTCTTGGTGTAGCGTAGATACACGATTGGGCGAGTGGCACTGGCTGCAGACTCTTTCCACCACCGCTCTCCCCGGCCCGGGAGGTAAATCCGCGTTTAGTGTTCCCGCAAGGAGCGTGGTGCCGATTGAGACGAGTACTGCCAGTCTCATTGCAGCTTCTTGATCCAGATGTCGCGGATACTAATCTTGCCGGTGCCCTCGATCTCGAAGCCAATCAGGCCGCTTTTTCTAAAGTAAGTGGGATCGTCGTC
>JBOGMI010000549.1:0-1806 GCA_050746645.1 Bryobacteraceae bacterium
AGCAATTGTATAGCCCCGCCCGGCGCGACGTTAAACCACTGCTTGAAGAGTGCGGACCGGAGAACGCGCACGCTCTGAATTTCTGATTCTGGAAGCGAGCGTGGAGCAAATTCATTGAACTCTGCCATAGTCCAGAGCGCGCCGGAACCGCGCTCTCTATCGAATAATCCGACGATCCGCTCCGCCTCCACCGATCGGCAATGCCTCTCAGGCGGCGCGGAGCGGGGATTTCATGTGCTCGATTGCGGCTTCGGCGGCGCGGACGCCTTTGAGATAGTCCTCGACATACTCGGTTGAAAAAACGAAGCCAAATGCGGCCGGGTCGAAGGGCTTGTTTTCCTGTCTAGCGGCGAGATAGAGCTTGGAGGCCATCTCCAATTCGTTCTGCTCCTTTTGGATGCGCTCTTTCTGGAGCTTTTCCAGCTCGGCCATGTCTTTTTCACGGTGGCGGCGCAGGCGCGCTTCCTGGATGTTCAGATTGCGGAGCTGCTTTTCGTAAAAGAGGAAGGTTTCGAGCTCTATGAGGCCTGGGCGGACGGCAGGATCTTCCTGCTCGAATTGAGCGGCGAATTGCATACGGCCTCGGGCGTAGATGCCCATTTCAAGGGAGAAGATACGCTCGGTGCGCCAGGAGTTATCGGCGAGCGCCTGGACGAGTTCGTGCTCGCGCGGGCCGGCGGGTTGGAGATCTTCGGCATAGCGCTGGACGTGCTCCTCGTAGGCGGCGGCATCGTCGCTGGGAAGGAGCACGGTGCGGCCGGTGAGTCCGGTTTTAACGGCGTTGAGGGCGGATTTGGCTTTCCCTTCCGGAGTGGACGGTCCGGTGGAGATCTGGGCATTCTGTCGATTGACATCGATTTGGGCTTGAGAAGCGGAGGTGCTCATAAGCTGCCCGAACGTAGCACGCGAGGGGGCGAAAACGAACTTTCCACATGTGGAAAAGTGGCGTAAGTGGATGAGGTGGAGGGGGAAAGATTTTTTTCGAGATCTGTGACCCACTCTTGCAGGATTCGGAATCAACCGCGGATTTGAGGATGTCGCACGGTTCGGCGGGACTCCGAATTGCCGATGAGCGGAGGGAAAGGCGTTACACGTCAAAGTGCCTGAACACGAGCTTAGGTGATTGGTAAACACATGGCGACAAGCCAGGATCTATCCGGGTACACAGCCTTGCGCCAATCTTCGGCAGCCTTCATTTGAGTTCCGGTTTTGGAACTGTATTGCATGACGATCTGCTCTTGTACCGTCCCGCGAACCACGGCGGAGTCCACTTCAGGGGATCGAGTTAAGACAGTCACGGCAGAAGTAGCAAGCACGGTGTGCATGAGCACGAGAACCATCTGCGCGGAGTTTGTAACGCCCGCGAAGTGTTTCGATTTTGTAAAGCTCAGATGAACCGGCAAAGCAAAGGAAATCGCTAGTGCGACAACGGTGATGAGCAGGAACGTGCGGTTGGGATAACACGACGTGAACTTCACGACGGCGTAGGCAAGAGTGGCGAACACGAACCCTCCAACCACGCCTGACAGGATAGGCAGGGGCGTAAGGGAGGAAATCCTTTCGGGACCCCAGTGAATCGCACGGCCGCCGCCAGCGCGTATTCCAACGCGAATGTGAGAGGTACAACTGGCAGGATCAAAGCAAGAGTTCGCATTTGTTTTATTCCTCTCCTTCGGGTCGGGCTCGCGCGACAAGCGCATCAAAAGCTATGCGCGCGCGCCTATCGGCATTCTTGTCCCGAACAAAGCGAAAAGAGGCATGGTGGCTCAGATAGATACCGCAGAGTTCCCAAACGAACTGGTCGAT